>CBIHQL010000013.1:0-19451 GCA_966211855.1 uncultured bacterium | reverse complement strand
TCTTTGCCCCTACCCGAACTCAAAGATCCGGCTTGGTCGCCTGTTAGTCCGTCTCGGCTGCGGCGAGTCACCAGCGAAGTCGATCGCAACGGCGCGAACCCAGAAGATGGTGAAGACTTCTTTTCTGTCATTCGCAAGCAAGATTTGGTGGTGCATCATCCTTACCAATCTTTTTCGGCTACCGTACAGCGCTTTATTACCCAGGCCGCTCACGATCCTGACGTGCTGGCGATTAAGATGACGCTGTATCGCACGTCGGGTGACTCCCCGATTGTTAACGCCCTGATCGCTGCTGCCGAGAATGGTAAGCAGGTGGCAGTCTTGGTTGAACTGAAGGCACGCTTTGACGAAGAAAATAATATTAACTGGGCACGTAAACTCGAAAAAGTTGGGGTTCACGTTGTCTATGGCTTGGTGGGGCTAAAAACGCACACCAAAATTGTCTTAGTCGTTCGCCAAGAAGAAAATCGAATTCGGCGTTATGTCCACGTCGGTACAGGCAACTACAATCCCAAGACTGCAAGACTTTACACCGATGTGGGGTTGTTGAGCTGCCGAGACGAGTTGGGAGCCGATCTGACGGATTTATTCAATTATCTAACGGGGTATTCACGCCAACATTCTTACCGGAAGCTGTTGGTAGCGCCTGTCAACCTGCGCGATCGCATGATAGAGCTGATCCACCGAGAAATTGACCATTGCAAAAACGGCACCCCAGGTCGCATCGTCGCCAAAATGAATGCTTTGGTCGATACGCGGATTATTGCAGCGCTCTATGAAGCATCTCAGGCGGGGGTACAAATTGACCTGATTGTGCGGGGTATTTGCTGCCTGCGACCGGGGATCAAAGGTGTCAGCGACAACATCCGGGTCATTAGTATTGTCGGTCGCTTTTTAGAGCACTCTCGTATTTTCTATTTCCACAACCAAGGTCAAGAAGAAGTGTTTATTGGCAGTGCCGACTGGATGCCACGCAACCTAGATCGACGAGTTGAAGCGGTCGTTCCTATCGAAGATCCTGATCTGAAAAAAGATCTACAAGAAATCTTAGGCGTGATGCTGTCTGACAATCGCCACGCTTGGGAACTGCAACACAACGGTCGTTATATTCAGCGTCGTCCGGCTGCGGGTTGCCCCGAACTCAGCTCCCAAAAAATTCTGATGGAGATGGCTGCTAATTCTTCACTCTAAAGCGATCGCGTGCATTTACGCAGGTCTTGGCATTGGCTGGCATCGAAAGCAACTCAGCAGTTTTAAGTGCGATCGCAGCCTTAAGCATTGCCAAACTTAAGAATCGGATGATTCGCCCTAATGGTAGAGGGACATGAGTAGCCCTTACTACTAGACTAAGATTGTTCGCCCATCTTTCATTCGTTCACCGAGTGATCATGTTGTCTTGTATGCGCTCTGCCCTTCGTGTTCTCGTTGTCGATGATCATGAGCTGACTCGGCTCAGCCTCAAGCTTGCTTTGCAAAATCAGTCCAGCATTGAGCTAGTGGGTCTAGCGAGTAATGGTAAAGAAGCGGTTGATCTGGTTAAAGACAAAAAGCCAGATGTAATTATTATCGATTTACAGATGCCTGTGCTAGACGGCTTGAGTGCTTCTGCCCAAATCAAAACAATGGCTCCTCAAACCCGGATCATTGCTTACTCGTCGGTAGATGACCCGCAAACTGAGGTGATGATTCAAACTGCTAATATTGACGCTTTCTGTAAAAAAGATGTGGCAACTCAAGAATTGGTTGATCTAGTCAAACGCCTGGGGCAAGGTGTGACCCAGCAATAAATCTTGAATAAATCAGTGGGTTGAGTTCTTGCAATTCCTTCCGGCCCCTCTCTGCACTGGAGAGGGGTTTTGTCTCTGCTGCCTCTTGCCTGCCTTGAAAGTTGGTTCTAGATGTGAATGCGATCGTACTGCAACAGGTCATTGAGGCAGAACAGCTAGACCTTAAAAAGAAGTGTTTGCATTGTCGCCAGTCGCAGGAAAGGTGCGATCAAATTCATCGATCAAATCATCCATTTCTTCGAGTGCTTGATTGACATCAATGCGGAGCGTGCCTAGATCGGGCTGTTCTAGCAGTCGGACTAATGTGTCACGCTTGCTCGTAATGAGAGAGAGCCGTTCTCTGAGAGTTGCTTCATCCAGCATGAGCACCAAACCTTTTGTGTAGTTCTATTAAGCTAAGATAGACGATTTCTCGCGATCGCGATCGTCTCCTTATACACTCATACCAGCCTCATCTGCCTCTACCCTCACTCCGCCGACAGAATCAAGATTTGGTTTGTCAGTAGGCAAGCACTAGTGCAGAAAGGGAGGACGCTTGCTGGGTGTGGTTTTGCTGCGCATGACTTCGCTAATGAATCGCTTCAAAGCCTTGTCTCTGTTTTTCATAAAAGCAGCCCAGAACCCCGGTTGAAACTCATCCATCGTTTTAGCCAAGGCCCAAACATCTACCGCCAAGATGTTGTAGAGTGTTTCGTCTTCCCGTTTGAGAGAGTCAATTTGTTCAAGCAGTTGCTGGCTTTTAGTGGGGCTCTGCTGCTTTGCGTCTCTAATCATGACTGTTACCTCTGAGGGATGATCAAGGGGCTTGGAGGGTTAACGATTAGCCAACTCGGTGAAAGAGGCACCGCTCAGCATAGCCACAAGCTGAGAGCTAAGGTTTTCTGAAACCAAAGAACGGTTTGAGAGAATCGATACTGACGCAGCCCGCCAATATCCCTGAGGAGTTAGTGATATAAATGATGACTGGTGGCTTAGTCTAACTACTAATAATTAATATGTTACGTCAAACTTCTTTGGGAGCGTTGGGTTTAGGAGTCGGTAGTGTTCTGACTGTCGTGGGTTTTGCCGCTTACTTTGCAGACAACGCCACATTAAATCTTGCTGGGTTCTTTTATGGCATTCCGTTGTTGCTGGGGGGGTTGGCGCTCAAAGCCTCTGAGTTAAAACCTGTGCCTTGGCTACAACCAACCTCAGAGGCAGTGGTCAATTTGCGAGAGCAACAGGCAACGAATACGCAAAATCAAATCCGCAAAGATGTGACTCGCTATCGTTATGGTCAAGAAGCTCACCTCGATAGCTCTTTAAAGTTTCTCAACCTCAGCCCTACCAAAGAGGAGGCTCCGACCTTAAGTGGGATTGGTGAAACAGAGATTGATGGTGCTTATGCGCTGATTTTGCAGTTTGACTCGCCCTTTATTCCCTTAGAGGTGTGGCAGCAAAAGCAAGACAAGATGACCAGCTTCTTTGGCCCAAATATCCGCGTTGAGTTGAGCCAACCCGATGAGAATTGCATTGAACTCGCGTTGATTTCTACGGCTGCTGCTTAGCACATTCTGAGTTTCTGGAGGAGGGAAGCGCGATCGCTCTTACTTCTCCAGCCGCACTGCATACCACTGCAAAAAGTTTCCTGGCCCCATATCCAGTTCGCAAACGGTATCTAGCAAATATTGTGCTTGAGCAGCAGGGGTCGCGATATTTTGCAAGTCATGAGGTAACTGGTCTTGTCGTTGCACCAAAATGCCTTCTAGCTTAGTTAGCAATTCATCAGCGGTGACAAACTGCTCTGGTTGGTTGGTTTCTAAAATCACAAAGTGATCTTGGCGATACATCATGGGGTCAGGCATCGGCGGATTAGTCCAAAAGCAACAACAATACGGGTCACGATTTAGATCCTACCTTTATAAGTTCGGCTGAAAGAGCGATGGGTTGCCCAGAAATTGCTGCCTAGAATGAAAGAACTAGCAACCTTTTAGCTGAAAAGCCCGTCAGTCGCAGAATTATGACTCGTGCTGCTTGCCTCATTTTTAACCCCATTGCAGGTCGGAGTGACCCGGAGCAAGACCTTGCCCAAATCCGCGCCTTACTAGAGCCTGAAATTGATTTAGATATTCAGTTCACCACCAAAGAAGTAGATGCTGATCAACTAGCTCAGCAAGCTGTCGAGCGCGGAGTTGACGCTGTGATTGCCTCTGGTGGTGATGGGACGCTTTCTGCCACTGCCGCAGCTTTAGTCGGAACCCACATTCCCTTAGGGATTATTTCGCGAGGGACAGCGAATGCTTTTGCAAATGCATTAGGAATCCCCGACACGATTGAGGCGGCTTGTCAAACAATTTTGGGTGGGGAGACTCAAGCCGTCGATGCAGCTTATTGCAACGGCAGACCGATGATTTTGCTAGCTGGGATTGGTTTTGAAGCAGAGACAGTAGAGCACGCCGATCGCACGATCAAAAATCGTTTGGGCATACTGGCTTACGTTGTGGCTGGTATTCAACAGTTGCGAAATCTGGAGCAGTTTAGTGCCGAAATTGAAACCGATGAGCAGGTGATCTCGCTCTCAGCCGCCGCCATCACGATCGCCAATGCGGCTCCGGCTACGTCAATTTTGGCTCAGGGGCCTGCGGGTGTCATTTTTGATGACGGCTTACTCGATTTAACGGTGGTTTCGCCTCAAAATGTAGGAGGAGCGATCGCGGCTTCGTTTCACCTGTTGCAAACGGCACTGACTGGCAACGCTGCCCAACGCCAAGACATCGGTTATTTGCGCGCTAAACGAATCAAAGTCACCACCAATCCACCCCAGAAAGTTGCGGTAGATGGTGAAATCTTGGGTAGCACACCGATTGAAGTTGAGTGTGTGCCTCAGGGACTGACCTTGTTTGTGCCAGTACCAGGCGACGTCGCACCAGAGCTGAAGTTAGAAGGGCTACCAGATTTAGTGATTACTGACAAAAATCTCGAAACAGCCGTCAGCTTGCCAGATTCCGCTTTGGATAGCTAGAACTTGCAGGTTAACAATCACCTCGCGTAGGGGAAGTGTGTTTGATAGATGCTCTGTTGGCAGTGCTACAAGAAATCATCTGCATGCTTTGTCCTTCAATTTTTATCTTTCTCGAAAAATATCCGGAATCGTTCTCATAAGTGCGGATATTCAAGGTTTTGAAAAATTTAATTCAATAATTTTAGGACGGCCTTTGATTTAAATCGAGATACTGATTTGTTTTTATAAAAAAGCGATCGCTTCAACTGAACTTGATTTTATAAACTTGTCACTGTGACACTTCGGGAACTGTTCTATTTAGAATTGCTTCTTTAAGATTATCTCCCTAAAATCCTGTGTCTCTTACTGGTCGAACTGCTCAAAAGAACTTTCAAAATTACTACCAACTGCCGGAACCTTTCTGATCGCATCTTCGACTCTACAAATAGGAACGCAAACATACACTTTACCCCTTGAGGGAAGAACGATGAAACTCTCTCTGAAATCTATTGCCGCTGTCTCTACTCTTTCTTTAGTTGCGATCGCTCCCCTAGTTTTGTCAGCAGGTTCTGCCTCTGCCCAGCCCAAAGGTTTTAGTGATAGCTATGTGGGCGCAGGTATCGCAGCGGGTGTGACTAATGGTGGTCAAAACAATGATGCCGCGACGTTTGGTGGCACGATTGATGCTCGTTTTGCCCTTCCTAAAGCGCCTGTTTCTTTACGGGGTTCGGTTATTTATAGTGACGACACGAGCGCTATTATCCCCACCATTACTTACGATGCTGGCATTACCAAAAATACCAACGTTTATGGCGGTGTTGGCTACTCTTTTGTTGAAGCCAATGGTCAACCTACCCCAGCCGGTAATGATGACGCTGTAGTATTGACTGCGGGTGTTGAGTCTAAGGTCACCAAAGATATCGTGGTTTATGGCAACACCAAGTGGGGCATTAATGCATATCAAAATGGCCCTGCTGATTCTCTGAGCTTCCAAACAGGTGCTGGTATTCGTTTCTAAAACCAGAGCTTGATTTGTAGGGTTTAGCTCTTGAGAAAGCCCATCTTTTTGAAACACACTTCTCACGAGTTAGCGGTTATTTCTAATTCCTCTCCTTGATTTGCTTGTTGCTGCTAATTTGAATTGATGAAGTGAGCAACTTGTATCAGACCTTCAGCTCCCAGTAATAAATTGGGAGCTGTTTTAATTTGCAGAATTTGGTGAAATATCAGCGATCGCTAACTCCGTTTTATGGACGTTTAATGATTTGCTGTGGCGATAAGTATTAATTCTCAGCGTTTGTTTATAAAGTCGAGATTGCTTTGATCCAGTCGGAGGCAGGCGGTAGAATGTTTCCTTTGGCCCACTGCCGAAATGATAGAATGAGAAAAATTCACCGTAATTCCGAGCGGATTACCGGGAATCTTGAACGTCAAGCTGCCGATTGCTAGTTACCGCGCCTGGGAAGCGATCGCATCCTTGCCACTCCTATCACCCCACAAGGTGTCTTGATTTAGCTGCTGACTTTTTGAACCTGCACTGCAACTCCGATGGTTAATACTCCGACTCCGCCTCCCGTAGCTCGCAAGCCTTCTAAAGTAGAGGGCATTAAAGAACGTAGTAATTTTTTGCGTGAGCCACTGGCAACCGAATTGCTGCAAGACACGAACTTCTTTAGCGAAGATGCAATTCAAATCCTTAAGTTTCATGGCTCTTACCAACAAGACAACCGCGACAATCGGGTCAAGGGGCAGGAAAAAGACTATCAAATGATGTTGCGGACGCGCTGTCCGGGCGGTTTTATTCCGCCAGAGCTGTATTTGACCCTCGATCAACTGTCAGATAAATATGGCAACGGCACGCTCAGAGCGACCACTCGTCAGGCTTTTCAGCTTCATGGCATTCTCAAGAAAAATCTCAAAGCGACGTTAGCCAGCATTCTCAAGAACATGGGGTCAACGTTGGGCGCTTGTGGTGATGTCAACCGCAACATCATGGCTCCCCCAGTGCCCTACCGCAATCGGCCCGAATACGACTACGCTCGCGACTATGCCAACCGGATTGCCCATTTGTTGGCTCCGCAGACAGGGGCTTATTACGAGATTTGGCTAGATGGCGAAAAAGCTATTTCTGCCGAAGAACACCCAGATGTAAAAGCGGCGCGACAGCGAGATACCAACGGCACCAACTTTGCTGATAGCCCAGAGCCAATCTATGGCACCTACTACATGCCCCGGAAATTCAAAATTTCGGTGACGGTGCCAGGGGATAACTCGATTGACCTCTATTCGCAAGACCTCAGCTTGGTCGTGATCACCAACGCCAACGGTGAACTTGAAGGCTTCAATATCTTGGCTGGGGGTGGCTTAGGTCGGACTCATGGCAAAGAGGGAACTTTCCCCCGCATAGCTGACCCAATCGGTTATGTAGACAAAGCGGATGTTTATGATGCGGTCAAGGCAATTTTCGCCACTCAACGCGATTATGGCGATCGCACCGACCGTCGTCATGCTCGCCTCAAATATTTGATGGAAGAGTGGGGCGTTGAGAAATTCCGCGCCCAAGCTGAGAAATATTTTGGCAAACCCTTCCAACCCTACAAAGACCTGCCGGAATTTAAGTACCTCGACTTTTTGGGCTGGCAAGAACAAGGAGATGGCAAACTCTTCGTCGGTATCCCCATCCAAAACGGGCGGGTGAAAGACGAAGGGGCATTCCAACTCAAGACAGCACTGCGAGAGATTGTCTCGCAATTCCAGCTGCCGATGCTGTTGACGGGGAATCAAGATGTGATTCTCTACGACATTGAACCCGCTCAACAAGCTGCTATTCAGAAAACCTTCGATCGCTGTGGCATTCAAGTGGATGTCAGCAAGATTGACCCGCTGGTGCGCTACTCAATGGCTTGCCCCGCACTACCCACTTGTGGCTTGGCAGTCACCGAGTCAGAACGAGCGATGCCAGAAATTCTCGATCGCATTCGGGCTTTGCTAACCAAGGTCGGTTTGCCAGAAGAGCATTTTATCGTGCGGATGACCGGATGCCCCAACGGTTGCGCTCGACCTTACCTGGCAGAGTTAGGCTTTGTCGGCAGCGCCCCAGAGCACTATCAAGTGTGGCTCGGTGCGTCTCCCAATCAAACGCGCTTATCTCAGGCGTATGTCGAGAAACTGCACGTCAACGATCTAGAAGTGGGTCTAGAGCCTGTGTTTGTTTACTTCAAGCAAGCCCGCAAACCAGGTGAAAGTTTTGGTGACTTCTGCGATCGCGTCGGCCTAGAGTCGATTCGAGAATTTTCGCTGGCTTACCAGTCAGAGCCACCGGTAGAAGTCAGTGGGTTTGCAGCGGCTATCCATGCTGCCAATGATGAGCCGATTGCTGAAGAAACTGCAACAGCCGCCAAGATTCGCCGTCGGATCACGGTTCGCGACGATCTCTATACCCAACTGCAAGCGATCGCGTCTCAAGAGGGTAAGAGACTATCGGAACTTGCCAATGAAGCACTAGCAGTCTACTTGCAAAACAAGGGATAGAGTCTCAATGACCAACTCCTACCTAGACACACTGCTAAAGTTGGGGGAGTTGGTCAAACCCTTCTCATTCAAAGAGCTTCAGCTCCAACTATACGAACGAAGATGATTAAAGTTGACAACATCAACTCCTTGACTTTGTAAATGCACCGCTAATTTTAAGTCATCTGTAAGAACAAGATATTGATTGTATGCAAGTTCTAAAATTCCACAATCTGTCAGCCCAAATCTCATGAATTCTGACCGTTGGCTGACAATTTTAGTAGGAATATAATTCTCATCTAGCAGTGCAATACTTCTAGAAAAAAGCACAAGGCACTGCGATCGCTCAGGCTCTCCCAACTGATTAATGAGACTGTTAACTTCTGTCAGAATATTTGGGGTTGTGACTCTTTTAGAAAAAAAGCTAATTACCTCTAATAAGAGGTCATAATCTTCAGGTGTGAATTTTTCTGTACGATTAAATTTTGAAATTCTGGCTCGGTTGACAGCTCCGACAAAGTACAAAAGTAAAATATTTGTATCTATCAATATTCCCTTTTGGCGATATTCAGAAAAAAGTATGCGAATCTCGTTCATCATACTTGTCTCATTTTCATTGCCTCCACTTCTCCCGTCTCAGAATTAACTCTAAAGAGCTTATACTCACGTCTAAATATTCTGGTTGTTGGGTTGGGAGGAGCTAATAATTCTTCAAGACGGTTACGGCTTTTAACAGGCACGTCATAGCCTAAGGTAATTAGCCAAAAGTGTTTATCCTCTGCTAATTCGACTTCTTCTAGTCTTAAATCTTCTAATTGCTCACCAATCATATCTTTGACAAAGTCAAGATATTGATAGGCCGATCTAATTGCCGTTTTGACGTCAATCATAGGTCTGCGTTGCGATAGTTCTAGAGTGTCAGTTCTAGATCAAGTTTGTCACTTGTTTTGCAAGGTCGAAAGCGTTAAAGACCTAAATCCACAGCAATGCGGTGGGCACAGGCAAAGCCAGAGAAGGCGACCGCGTTTAAGCCTTGACCGGGGAAGGTGCTGTCTCCCACACAATACAAACCTGGTACAGCGGTGCGATTGAAGGGCATTCCGAGCAGACCTAACAGTTTGCGGCGAGGGATAGGGCCATAAGTGCCATCTTCTCGACCTAAGAAACGGCGATGGGTACGGGGGGTACCAACTTCTTGGTAGTCGAGATATTGGCTCAAGTTGGGGAAGATTTGCTCTAAGCGATGAATCAGTTTGGCAGCGGCTTCTTCTTTCTTGGCTTCATATTCACTAGGTGATAACCCTTGCCACTCTTCGACCCAACTGGGGGTGAAGGTGTGGATGATGTGGTGGCCTGGAGGCGCTAAGTCAGGGTCGAGCAATGTGGGAATTGAGACAAAAATCGTCGCTTGTGAGTCTTCCATCCGCTCCCAATCTTCGAGCAAGATATGGTGGCACTCGGTGCCTGTGGGTAGTGCTGCTGCTTTAACGCCTAAGTGCAAACTCAAGAAACTGGGTGACTTTTGATAGCGCTGTTGCCATTTTTGCTCAGCAACGGGCATGGCTTCTCGCGGTAGAAGATGTTCAAAGGTGTCCCAGCGGGTGGCATTGGAGACAACTCGTTTCGCCCGCAACACTTCTCCAGACGCGAGTTCTACGCCCACAGCCCGGTTGCCTTCCTGAATCACGCGCTTGACTCTAGCTTTGTAGCGAATGTGGCTACCTGCTTTTTCTAACCCTTCTACCAATTTCTGCGCGATTTGACCGACCCCACCTTTGGGGTAGTTGATGCCGCCGTAGTGGCGATCGCTAAACACCATCCCCGCGTTGATCATCGGCGTTTTGTCTGCCGGAACCACTGACCAGCAGTAGCACTCCATGTCAATAAACTTCAACAGTGCTGGATCGCTAATATAGCGGCGGGCAATATCTCCGACGTTTTGTGGCAAATATTTCACTAAACCCAGGCAGGCAAAGGGATGCTGAAAGAAAACGCGGGTCAGATAACGAGGCTCTTCTAGCGACAGCAACTCCATCACGTTCAAGCAGTTAAAGACTTTCCAGCATTCGTCATAGAACTGGCGGATCCCCTGACGCTCGTGGGGGAACTTAGCAATCAGTTCTTGCAAGAAGTTCTCATAATCGCGATGAACCTTTAAATCTAGTCCATCAGGTAAGTGATAGTGAATCTGTACCGGGTCGGGAATGGTTTCTAAACTGACATTCACCGCTTGCAGGGCACGGGTGAGCAAGTTGGTAGTGCCGCGATCGCCAAACCCGAAAATCATCGATGCGCCAACATCAAACCGATAGCCAGCCCGCTCAAAGTAGCCCGCACTGCCGCCAGGAATCAGATATCGCTCTAGCACCAGCACCTTAGCGCCCTTGGCTGCGAGTTGGGTCGCGGTGACCAACCCCCCAATGCCAGAACCGATCACAATCACATCAAAGTTTGTGTTTTGATCCGCAGCAGAATCAGCGGTTGAGCGAACTACAGATGATGCAGAATTCACAGGAGCAGGCATGGAAGCAACGATTTTAGACTCACGTACAGGTTAGGAAGCAGGCACACCAGCAGGATCACCCAGATATGTTGGTTGCGGCCTTTGTTTAGTGTATCGGAGTCTGAGAGGCGCGATCGCACAACTATTGAGAATCGATCGCTGTTAAGTCTGAACCAGGCAAAAAAAAGAGGGATCAGTTTGCTGCCGCCGACTAATCCCACCTGCCGATCCTTTTGAGAGGAGAACACTATAGCTAAATATAATCTTGTTGCGAATTAGTGTCAACTATTAATGCAATTCTTTTTCAATAAGTGCTCAGCTAGCGTATTGGCGATCGCAAAGTTGCCTTTGTAAAGGAATCTAGGAACCTCAAGCGCAATCAACACTAATGCAGAAAGGAACGGGGTATCATAGTGAACGCTTGAACCTGGCAACCTCAAAAACTCGTTGGCTATGGCTTTGCAACTTCGTATTTACGTTCCGCCCCATCCTTTGATCAAACATTGGCTAGCCGTAGCCCGTGACGCTTCCACTCCACCAGCCCTCTTTCGTAGCGCCATGACCGAGTTGGGTCGGTGGTTAACCTATGAAGCGATTCGCGATTGGTTGCCCACGGTTGATACAACCATTGAGACACCGCTCAGCCCTTGTGCAGCTACCTTCGTCAACCCAGAAGTTCCGGTTGTGGTCGTGCCCATTTTGCGAGCCGGATTGTCTTTGTTAGATGGTGCTCAGGCGTTGCTACCTCTGGCTTCGATCTATCATCTTGGGTTTGTCCGTGATGAAACATCCCTAGAAGCCACCTGTTATCTGAATAAATTGCCAGAAGTTTTCGCCCCCGAAACTCGTGTCTTAATTAGTGAGCCGATGTTAGCAACGGGTGGCACGATTATGTCTACAATGTCTGAGCTGACCCGTCGAGGCATCGACCCAGCACTGACGCGGATTATCTCGGTCGTCACAGCTCCTCCAGCCTTACAAAAGTTGAGTGAGGCGTATCCGAGCTTAAATATTTATGCAGCCGCGATCGATGAAGGCGTTAACCACCACGGCTTTATTGTGCCTGGGTTGGGCGATGCGGGCGATCGCACCTTTGGCACCTAAACACGCTTCAGACTGTGAGTTAAGCTGAACCTAAGATCAGGATCAATTCAAGATGAGTAATCGAGACGGGTTTACAGGCGGATTTATCGCAGGTGCCCTTTTTGGAGGGGTGGTCGGCGGTATTTTAGGCACCTTGCTAGCTTCTAACCGATCGCAAGAAGCATTACCGTCTGGCGAAAACGCGAGTGACAAAAATAAAAAGCGAATGCTCAAAGCCCCTACTGAGCAAAGTATTGAGGCCGCCCGTCGAGGCTTAGAAGATAAAATTGCCCAACTGAACGACGCCATTGATGATGTGCGCGAACAGCTAGGCAATGTGAATGGTCGGTCTGAAACTGATGAGGCGCGCTGGGAAGAACAAATGCCCTCCGATCGCTAAACGAGAGATGCTAGCCCCAAGAGTGTTGCTGAGGATTATGCCTTAGGTCGCGAGTTTGGCTTGACCAAAGCTCATGGACGCTGTTATTCGTTAAATTAAATTCAATCTAATAAAGTCTTTCAACTTCGTAGGAAGCCTGATTATCCATGAATCCCTCAGTAGCGCTGCTGGCTGATACGTTCTCCACGTTTTTGCAGATTTACATCATTCTGTTGATCATTCGCATTCTGCTGACCTGGTTTCCTAGTATTGACTGGCTCAGCCCACCATTTTCAATTCTGAGCCAGTTGACCGATCCTTACCTCAATGTGTTTCGCTCGTTTATTCCCCCGCTCGGTGGCATCGATTTCTCCCCAATCTTGGCGATTTTCTTGCTGCAATTTTTAGCTCAGATCTTCTCAACGATGCAGCAAGGATCCTTCGGCTTCTAACAATACCAACGCTAGAAATATCGAGCTGCTGGGGTGATCATGCAGTCAGTCGAGGGAACTGAGATTTAGCGCCGTACTTGACCTGTAAAGCCCGCTGCTTTGAACTGCTTGAGCTTTAAAGGAGTGGGCTGACTGGCAGGTACCGAAATTCTAAACTCAAAGTCACTCACTCCAGGCGGAATTTCGTCGATCGCGCCGAGTCGGGTACGGTTTTGCATGACAGAGTCATTGTTGGCATCGTAAATGCGACCAAAGATATCGGCGTTGACAACAGGCTTGCCCGAATCATTTTGTGCTTTGCCCGTGACAATATAGCAACTTGCAGGCATCGCAGCACCGCCGCTGGTTACAGCTCCCTCCGCAAGTTCTTCGGGGCAGGCATGATAGGAAATATCAAAGAGTTTGACTTGGGTAAGGGCGATCGCGGCTGGGGTAAAAAGCCAGCTACTCATCCAGATAAAGCAGGACACAACAATAACTGTAACGGCTCGAAAGCGCATAGACTTCACCGAATCTGACTGAATAATGATGAGGTTGCTTGCAGGTAACGCTAAACTCAGCTTAGCGTGGATCTGGGATCAACCCGGCAAGGCGATCGCGCTGCGTCGAACCAAAGACGAGTTAAGCTTTAGTTAAAAATTAAGAAATAGCCCGTTGCTGATTTCTGGCTCGTGAGCTGCTATGACTAAAGCGGAGATTGAAGCAATCTTGCAAACCGCATTTGCTCAATGTGAGGCCGAGCAGTGCCCACTGAGCGAACCGCAAAAACAGATTTTGCGAGAAATTGTTGATGCGATCGCCCAGTTGCAGCAGTCAGGCGAGATGGCAACTGATCAGGGCGACAACCCATTAGACGAACTAACCGCAGAGCAACGCCACGTGTTGTTGCAGTTTGTCCAAGCACAAGAACAGCAAAATCGGGTTTGGAAAGTCCAGTTGCTTAATGATTGGCTGCACAATCGCGACTCGGCTGAGGTGCAGTTTATTCGTGACGAATATGGGCTGTCTTGGCTAGAGCGAGTGCAACCGACTCATTTAGCTGTGTACGCTGAGCAAGAAAATACGATCTTGCAGGTAAAACCGGGCGATCGCATTGAAGTTTGCAACAGCTTGTGGGAGTGGGTGCAAGAAAGCGGCCCCTGTGCGCCAGAGTGGTTTCCCTGTACGGTCATAGGGATCGTCGAGAAGACCGATAGTGGTCAACCCTATACAAGTTGTCTGATTCGGTTTGACAACGGGATGGAATACGAAGTCCAAGGCATCTATCGCTGGAATCGCTACAACTGGCGCTGGCCGAAGTGATATTTTCAAACTCTGCATTTTGCCCCCCTGGCCCTCCAAATTTGGGGGGAATTGGATTCTTGCTTCCCCTAAATTTGAGGGATTGAGGGGGCCGAAGATTACAAACCTAAATGCTCGCGTAAGGCTTGCCGCATGACATCAACGGGGATGGGTTGTTGTACCCAAATTTCTAACGCAGCGGCTCCTTGCTGGACGAGCATTTCTAGACCGTCGATTGCGATCGCTCCTTGTTGTTGAGCCTGTTGCAAAAAGCGGGTAGGGCTAGGCGTATAGATGAGATCGTAGGCGATCGCGTCAGCAGGAATTTGAGCGGCAACCTCAGAGTCAAGGGGAGAGGCATCATCATGGGGGTGCATCCCAATCGGAGTCGTGTTAACGAGCAAATTGGCGCTGGGTAGTAAGTTGGGTAGCTCATCCCGGGTGTGAATCGAGAGCAGCACGGGGATTGGCGAGTTGGCCCAGCTTTGTTGAAACGCTTCTAGCTTTTGGCGATCGCGACCCACCACTTTGACCGCTGCACAACCTAACTGAGCACACCCCGCTACAACTGCTCTAGCCGCCCCGCCATTGCCTAAAATCATCGCAGTGGTTTGTTGCCAATCCCGATCTAAGGCTTTGAGGGGGGCGAGAAAGCCAATCACATCGGTATTGGTGCCGTGCCAGCCTTGCTCGGTGCGCCAAACCGTATTGACTGCCCCGATCGCTTGAGCCACATCAGTTACGTGATGCAAAAAGGGTAAGATCGCCTGCTTATGCGGAATCGTAATGCTAAACCCTTGCAACTCAATAGCTGCAAACCCCGCGATCGCAGTTGCTAAGTCAGTAGGGGCGACGGGTAGGGGAATGTAGACGTAATCTAACCCCATCGCAGCGATCGCGGCATTGTGCATTACGGGGGAGAGGGAGTGCTTGATCGGTGACCCAATCACACCCAAAAGTTTTGTGGTTCCGGTAATCAACTTCATCCAATGCTAACTAAACTCTGGCGCTCGTTTTTAGCATAGAGCGAGTTGTGAGCGATCGCGCCTCTTGAATCCAAATGGAAACCTGATCAACGGGTGGGCAAAGGTCGGGGCGTTGCATCGTTGCCACTTGTAAGCGCAGCAGTTGTGGGTGGAGCCGATGTAGTGGCGTCTGAGCTAACTGTTGAGCCGAGGCGATTCCGGCGTGCAGCAACAGCCCCGCATATTGGCAACCAACGCTGGGGATACAAGCTAAGTCAGCCAAAGCAACCCACTTGCGGACATGGTGCAAATGAATATGCAACCGAGTTGCTAATTGTTGTTGTTGTTGAGGTGTACCCCCTTGTTGCAGTAATTCTAGCGTCGAGTGAATCCCAACATTGTGCAGCCGCGCCTGATCTTCAGTGCTTAACCCTGGCAGGGCTTCAATCCGCCAGTTGCAAGGGCGCAATGATTGAGGTGGGGGGCGATCGCGTTTTCTCATAAAGCTAGAGTTGAGAAACTTCAAGAAACTCTTATTGTGGCTGATCAAATGGGCGATCGCCTAGCACAACCATTGACCACCGCGAAACCGCGAGCGAGGAAATAGAATTCGCATCAGACTGTGAGCTGCCAGAAACACCGCCAGCCAAACGATGCTGTAGTGCAGCAGAAACCCAGACATCGGAAAGTTGGGATCAATGCCAAATAGACCTACAGTGCGGATCATCAGCACTAAAAACACAGCTTCCCAAAGACCCGCTACCAACTGTAATGCCCCCGGCCAGTCGCGATCCCAGCGAAATTTTTGTAGATAGGTGTACAGCAGATCCCAGCCCATCCCAAACAAGGCCACATAGCCCAAAACCCAGAAAAATTGCCCGCTCGCTCCTGGCCCTAACCAACCTTGAGTAAAGGGAAGCGTGACGCAGAAACCAACAGTAGCAAGTAGAAAAAGTCGAGTTTGCCAGCGGCCTAAGAGCGTAGGTGTCATTTTTTGCCAAAATTTCGCTGAACTTCAGCCGTGAGATTGATGTCACGACAGGGGGGAGTCAGTAAGAAAGAAAAGTCAGGCATCGCTGCTTGAAGTTACCCTTTCAGGCTTTCTTTGATATGGAGCATCTATTAACCCAGGCGATCGCCACATTTTTTGCCCTGCTCCCGATCGCCAACCCCATCGGAGCCGTCCCTATCTTCTACAGTTTAACGGCGGTTGATTCGTCACTTCACCGTTACAAACAAGCACAACAAATTTCGATTAATGTGGTTTGGGTATTGTCGCTATTTTTCCTATCAGGCAGGTTAATTCTCGAATTCTTTGACCTCACATTGGGAGTGCTGCGAATTGCCGGTGGCTTGTTGGTTGCTCATACTGCTTGGGAAATGGTGACCGTGCGACCTCGGCTGACTTCTCCAGAGCGAGAGGAAGCTTACGAAAAAGAAGATATTGCCTTTACACCAATGGCAGTGCCGATGTTGAGCGGGCCAGGGGCGATCGGTGTGGTGATGGGGTTATCAGGGCGAGCGAGTCAGTTAACCGATTACCTGGGGTCTTTAGTGGGGATTGTGTTGTTAGGCATAAGCGTGTTTATCTGCCTAGCACTGGGTGAGCGGGTAATGATGCGTATGGGCAAAACGGGTATTGGTGCGTTTAATCGAGTTCTGGGCTTTTTGATTTTAGCGATCGCTGTCCAGTTTATTGCTGAAGGAACGTTTGCCTTCATTCAAAACACTGCCCCTGGCTTATTAGATTAATTTCAGCTTGAGCATCTTGCTAATTGGGAGCTTGATTCCACACCCATTTCCACCACTGACTCACCGAGCGCAGGGGATGTAATCGCTGTAAACCGGGAGCGCGGTTGCGTACTAAATCCTCTACGGCTTGAAATGCTGCAAACTGTAGTCCCAGAAAGCTATCAACAGCAGCATACGGCCCCCCTAAGGTCATTGCTCCTGCTACATACATTCGACCGCGCCCATTCCGCAGGTCTGCCAACTCAAAATCAGAAGTGACATTCAGCCGACCTAGGGGGTTCAGAGGCAGTTGATATTGTCTGACCAAATCATCTAACAGCGGGCTCATCTGCAGGTTCGCTTCTAGCCCAGTGGCGTCAATGACAAAATCGGCTTCAAGCTGCCGTTGACCCATGTCTTGTTCTTTAATGTGAGTAACGGGGCGACCCTGAGCATTGGCAACCACCCGCTCGACCGCACCAAAGGTGATTTGATACCAACCCTGTTGCAGTCCTTGCTCTACAATGTGCCGCCAATCACCGCGATCGGCAGTGGTCGTGCCACCCCAGGCTTTGAGCAATTGCTGCCGTTGTTCGGGTGTGGCTCGTTCGAGTAGAGTTCGCAGTTCGCCACTCCAACAAGCTTTCGGCCAATTGAATGGTTGAAATTCGTAGTGGTTTTCGACTAGTCGTTGAGCCTGTCCAAACTTGTTTCCGTGGGGTTTGGGCGATCGCATCAAGTGCAAAACAGAAATTTGAGAGTTTTTCTGCCGCGCTTCATGCAGACGTTGCAAAATCCGAGAGGCCACAATCCCTCGTCCGCGAATTAAAACTGTGCCGCCTTGTTGTTCGAGCTGCTCATACACATGGTCGTGAGGTTCGTAGGCGTTGACGACCGTTTTGAAGTCTTGAGTTTGGGCACGATAGGCTTGCAAATCGGGTAAAAACTGAATCGCAGGGTAGCCGATCGCGATTTGCACTGAGCGAGCGACTACAAAAGCGTGATCGCGACGGTTGGCGCTGGAACGAGAATAAGCAATCGCATACCGTCCATCGCTGGTTTTCCGAATCGCCCGCACCCGCCCATAGCAAAACATCTGCTCCCAACCGATGCGCTGGGCTTCGCGATCGAGAGCCGCAAACACGTTACCAGCTCTGGGAGTATAAGTTTCAGCAAAGGTGGGCTCGGCGAAAACCTGCCACAAATACTTGAAGGCACTTCCAATTTGGCCTTTCTTGAGATCGTGTGCGGCTTCTCTCAGAGCATAGCTAGGCCAACCCCAAACATTGTCAGGGCAGGAGTCAGAGTTGGAGCGTAACCGTTGGTGCAGAGGAATCTGAGAGTTGAGACACAAACGTTGATAACGAGCGTAGGGCTGTGCTTCTAACCCCAAGACGACAATTTGCCCTGGTGACACCCCACAAATGCGTAATAAATCGACCCAACAAAAGCTGCCTAATCCTGCTCCGACTGCTGCATAGTCGGCCTCTTGTACCCAGAGACCCGTGGCGTGTAAATCTTGCACCGAAACTTGCGATCGCTGAAATAACGCTGGCGGAAACTCACCCTGATCTGAAACAACAGGAATGTTAGCAGGCTCAATTTCGGGAGATGCCGGAACAGGTAACCCGGTCTCGGGGTGAAACAAAATTGAACTCGGTCGAGTGGCAGCCGGAACTGGAGGGGCGACCGCAAACGAAATGGTAATTCTATAGGGGCCAATTTGCAGCAGATCACCATGAGCCAGAAAACTGCGCGATCGCTGCACCCCATTGACGAAGGTGCCATTGCTACTGTTTTGATCAATCACTACCAAACCTTCTGGCTCTAGCGTGATCAAGCTCTGAAACCGCGAAATTTCTTCACCAACGAGCACAATCCGCGAGACCCTCTGCTCATCAATCTGGGCAGGCATCTGAGCAAATTCGCGCCCCAAAGCGATCGGTACTGTTAAAACTGGGCTGCGGCGATCGCCCGTGATTGGGTCATCCCAAGTGAGTTGAATCCGGAAGGGGTCGGCAGTCATGTGCTCAATCTATGGCTGAGGGCGTTGGTAAGAAGAGGACGCTGGCGGCTGCGGCTAAAGAAGTGCCACACCAGATACAGCCTGCGGTTAAGCGGTCGTAGGCAGAAATTTGATGGCATTTAGGACACATTAAGCCATAGCTAGACCCAGATGAGGAGAGGGGCGACAATGGGGGCGGTAATATTTCTGGGGTGAGCAATACCGTAGGAGCCAAAGGTGAAGTTAGAGGCGCGATCGCCTGAACGCTCAGCAGTTGATTGCCTAAAAGGATAGTACTGCCAGGAGTCAGAGCAATCTCGCCCTGCATCAGAGGTTGATGGTTGATGACAGGTGGATTGCGATCGCGTAGATTTCGTAAATAGAACTGGTTCGCGATCGGTTGCCAAAAGATTTCGACATGCAGGCCAGAAACCGTTGGGTCTGACAACACTACATCACAACGGCTCGGATCTCGACCAATGCGGTAGATGCGGGGTTGATCGGCGCTAGGGGGACGCAGCGTAAAAGATTGGGTGTGTCCTGCTTCGAGCCAAGTGAGCGTCAGTGTGTCCATAGATGTTAGCCCTTCAGTTCGGGGTGCTTGCCGCTAGGGTGGTGTCGGGGTGTTGAGGTTAGATACACCATCATGCTCAAGCTGTACTGAAACTATGCCCTCAATCCTCACACCTGAGATAGGGGAGAGAGTAGGGGAGCACTTTCTAAGCTAGGGGGTAATTGATCCCTAGCCGTGAGGACACTCTAATGAGTGATCAAA
>CBIHQL010000012.1:0-19456 GCA_966211855.1 uncultured bacterium | reverse complement strand
ATCACTACCCGAACCGCCCCCCTAGCCCCCCAAAATTGGGGGGAACTGAGCATAAATTAGGTTCGAAAGTCCCCCAAACTTGGGGGATTTAGGTGGCGATTCAGAATTTATTGACACTTTTCAAACACCCTCTGAGAAGTCTCTACACTCTACTCGCACCTCATTAGATTGAGAAACGCTCTACACAAACTTAAGTATTAATTGTCAAAATTTGCGATCGCCCACCTTTTTTCGTTGCTTAAAGATAAGGAATGGGTACTCTCAATTCAGCCATCACAGCCGATTGACAATGGTCATTTTTCCCAGTCGCCACCATAACACTCTCTTCAATTATTTAATTGACGCTAGAGCAGTGGGTCGAAAACTCGGTCAAGGTATCGCCGGAGAATTGAACTCCTTAATGGATGAGCTTTTCGAGCATCATCTATATCCTTTTGCCAATCATATTGATTATATGGCTGCAGCACTCTTGCAGAAGGGAGAATCCACAGCCAAAGAGCTTATTAAAGAAAGTATTGAACAAGTAGCTGATTTGGTTGAAGGCTTTTTCAAGCAGGCTCAAGCTGGAATAGATACCCTGAATAATTTGGCTGCATCTACTCTCAAAGAAATAGAGCGCTTAGAAACAAAATTCTTTCGGGATGCCAATGCGCTGATCGATAGTATTGAAGAAGTTTTGGCAGGTCAGATAACTCGATTAGAACTTGAAATTAAAAAACTTAAACATTTTCTGCCTGCGCCTTGGGATGACTGTAAGCGACAGCTAAATATTCACTGGAAAAGCGGTTTAGATCTTTCATACTTAGAAGTTTACAGGCTGATGGAGTGCTATGAGCTGAGTAAAATCAACGAGAATTCATCAATCGAGACAATTTTTGAGACGTATGCTCAACTCCAACATAGAGCCGTCCTAATGAAGTATCTCGCAAGAGGTGCACCTGCTTTTCAAAGTATTTTTATCAAAGATTGGTTTAAATACGGTCAACTTTGCGATCTCTGGAATCAATACCGCTAGTTATTACTAATCAATAATCTCGGAAGCAAATAAATATGGGAAATACACCTTTACAATGCATTGAAGAAGCACTTCAGAAGCTTGACCTTGCCAGACGTGAGCTAGAAGCCGCTACCGCAGAAGTTCAATCTCTCAAAACTGAGCTTGATACAGTCAAAATAGAATTAACAGAAACTCAAACAGAGTTAAAAGAAACTAAGAAAAGCCTGCAAGATCTGCAAACGAATATTGAAAATGGGTTAGTGGTAGCTCAAAAAGCAGTCATGCTCCAAGGAAAAGATCAAGAGCATTGGATGAAATTTTCAAAACTAGATGCGGTTAACCATCATTGCTTTGAAGTTTGGAACAGCAGCAATGATACCTGGCATGATGACATTCGAGTCAAAGCAGCAACATTCCTAAAAGCTAGAGATGAGTGGCATTGGATGGCTTGCAAGTATGTAGACAACAGAAATTTTGATGTATTTCACGTATGGAGATGGGATTATACTTGGCAGTCTACTGTGCGCGTGAGAGCTGCGAGACACACCATTTAACTGTTAATTTAAGCGGTGCGTCATAACACACCCTACGCGATCGTTTATCGTATTCAACGTAGGGTGTGTTAGTGAAGCGTAACGCATCAAATAACAGAATTAAATTATTTTTTCTTCTTGCCTTTTTTCTTAGATTTCTCAGCAGTGGATGAGCCGAAACCTGAGACTTCTTGTTTGGGTTTGGCGATCGCCGAGAAATTCACCACGGGTCGTTGAGAGGCTTCAAATTGGCGTTGGCGTAGTTCTAAATAGGGGACTAGGCCCAAACTTACTTGCACATCATTCCAACCACCCACGATCGTGTCATCGACGCGATTAGCTGCAAAGGCTCGCTCAATTACTGAAGCTGCCTCTACACCTTTCAGGTCAACCAAATTAGCGACCATCATGCCGTTGAGAATGGGGTTGTTTTTGCTGAATTGTTCCAGTTGGTTCGCGATCGCCCCTACACATTGCTCTCGCGCTTCGGGATGCCGCTCACCAATTTCCTTCAAAGCACCTGCAGCTGCGGTTCGTGCCCAGAGTTCGTGAGAGGTATCTGCCAAGTAAGCACTGACAGCGGGGATTGCAGCAGCTCCAATCATGCCCAAGACTTCAGGGATTTCTTCGCCAACCCAATCGTTATATTCGTCGTCGATCCAATGCAACAAGCCCAGCAACGGCTCGATCGCAGCTTCAGCCCGCAGTTGACCGAGCGATCGCCACGCGTGAATGTTTGCCCAGACCCTCACATCCTCGGAGTCTACTGTCCATAACTCTTCATCGGTGACCATCCGAATGAGTTCTGGGATGTGAGCGGGTTCTAGCCCCAACAATTCCACATAATTGGGCCACTCAGCTATCGAGTTGCGACAATCGCCAAAGCTAAGGAGTTGATCAACGGGGGGAGCATAATTTGAGGCCATAAGCACTTAATCCTGTTGATGAGAAAACTTGTAGGCTCCAACGGCAGAGAGGGCGATCGCTGCAACCAGCAATACCGCAATGCTATACCAAGGAAACTGGCTCAACGGTAGATAAGCTGCGGCTCGTAACCCAATGCTGGTGTAGGTCAGAGGCAGCAGGTAAACAATGCCTTTGAGAGCAGTGGGTAATGTGCTGGGGTCAAAAAAGGTGGCACCCAGAAACGACATGGGCACAATCAAAAAGTTGTTGTAGAGGCCGACACTTTCGAGCGATCGCACGTTCAAACCGACCAAAACGCCGATTCCCGAAAATACGGCGCAGTTTAGAATGACGAGCAGCAAAAATAACGGGTTGAGAAAGCTCCAAATCTTGCCAGTAAACAAAACCGCAACCAGAATCACTGAGCCAGAGGTCATCAAGCCGCGCACCACGCCTGCCAGCATCTTGCCGAGAAACAGCGCCAACGGATGCACCGGGAGCAAGAGCATCTCTTCAAACGTCTTGGTAAATAACCGCTCACCGCAAATCGAGAAGGTGGTGCCGCCAAAACTAATCGCCATCGACGACAGCGCCACCATTCCCGGCAAGATGAACTGCAAGTAATTTTCTCCGGCTGAGGGTTGCGTAACTTGATCGAGAGAACTCCCTAATCCCAATCCAAACGCCAGAATATAGATGAGGGGTGAAACTAAACCAGAGGCCGCTACCTGAGTAATTCGCACTCTCAAATCTAGCCAGTCGCCCCAAAAAACGGTGAGACTATCTGCCAAAATCGTTTGCATGGATGCACTACTCAAGGGTTTGCCTCGTTGTAGTGAAGATTGGGACATCACAACTCTTAGCTCCGCAGAAACCAAACACGCTTTTCCATTGTCCCACGGTTCAGATTGCCGAAAAATTGGCGGCATACTGGAGAGGAAATGCAGTTCCAATCTGATCCGTTCGCCCATTTCTAAACAGCAGACCAGTACCTATGAAGCGTAGACCTAAACCTCCATCTCCCTCATCTCGGCCTGCTGCGGCCTCTACTGGCTCATCAGGCGGGATCAATTTGAGTGCCACTTCTTTAGCGATCGTCGGTGGCGTTTTTGTGTTGGGCATTGGCTTGGGCATTGGTTTTAGTGCCGCAACCAGTGCCGGAACCGGAAGTGTTGTCACCCTAAACGAAATTGACCGGGCTGCTCCTAGTGCTGACGTTTGTGTGCAGTTTTGAGCGAGTGCGATCGCGATGGATGTGCGTGCCTTTGTGACGCTCAACCCCTTCAGCGTCTACGTGGCCCAGCCTAAGATGCAACCGGGCTGCGTACTTCGCAATAGCAACTGGGAAGTCTTGCGGCAACGAAATCTGATCACCTCCGAACAGATTCGTGAGTGCAAGAACCGGATGAATACTTTCGGCTTCATTGGGCCACTCGACGGAGCGACAGCCCCCCAAATCAACTGCATCTATCAAAACGATGCGGCTCAAAACCTCTTCTTAAGGCAAGTTCCCGGTGCAGGTGGGCCTCCTCCTGAGAGCGATCGCTTCTAAAGCAGGCACTAGCGCAGATCTTCTGTAACCTGCACTTGGATCAGTTGACCAGGTTGTAGCGTGGCGGGCTTGGGAGCGGTGAGGTAGGTGACAGCGGCTCCGGCAGCAGCACCACCCAAAATATCACCGCCCGAAACTCCCCCTACTAAAGCTCCAGCGATCGCTCCCAAAGCTGAGTGTTTCACCACTTTGTCTTCTGAAACTTGCAACTTGCCATCTAAAGCAGTGGATTTGGCTGCGAAAGGTACATTCTGTCCTCGCAGGCTGATTGCTTGGGCAATGAATCGACTGCCGCCGCGATCGCTTTCAAACCGACCAATGACTTGAGCACCCCGGGGAATTGCCACTGCACCGTTGCGATCGCGCACTTCGGTCTGCAACAACAACACTTCTTGCTGAGCCACACCGGGTTTGAGCACTAACGGTTCCGCTCCAGGATATTGCAAGATCAGTTGAGTCCCTGCGGGCAACAACACACCGTCCCCAGAGGCTGTGATGCTGGTCGGCAAATCTAACGAAGATCGCTCAATTCTGGCTTGCGGAGCATTATTGGGTTGCGATCGCAGCGGCGGTACGGTCACAGTGGGCGCTCCAGTTACGCTCGGCGCAGACATTTCTGAAGGCAGCGTGGTTTGTGGCTCTAAGTTTGGCAACCCTGAAGACGCAGAACTCGGTGCAGTAGTAGAAGTTGAGGGTAACGGCTGACCAAACTCCACCACTCTGCCAACCACTACATCTGATGGGGTGGTCGGTGCAGGGGTTACAACTGATGGCACGATCTCTGGTTGAGTGACTGAGCGCAACGGCGGCACTTTCACAGTTGCCGTGGATGATGGCGCGATCGTTGCGGGGGGTAATGCGGTTTCTGCAAAATCGTCAGACGCCATCGGAGTTGGAGGGGGAGAGGCAACAACAGGAGTTGATTGAGAGGGAGCAGGCTGCTGTCTGACTATAGGAGTCGGCTGAGATGACGTTGTCGAGCGAGATTGGCGACCAGGCACACGCACTGTCACAGGTCGCTGCTCTGTAAATGTTGCTGGGGGTAAGGCAGTATCGATCGCCTCTGAAGTCACCCCCTCCGTTTCTAGACGCGTAGATGCAGGTGGAGTCGCAGGAGGTGGTGTAGCAGGAGCGATCGCGGTGGTTTGTGGAGATTGAGCGACAGGTTGCGGAGATTGCTGTGGGTTAGTCTCACTGCTGGGTGGTGAAAGCGGTTCCCAGGTTGGTTCCTGACGAGTTTGCGGGGCGATCGCGGTTGGTGCTACAGGTCGTACGGTTGGTACGGGAGCTGTAACTGTTGGCTTTGCTGCTGGTGTAGCAGGGGCGGCAGGTGGCGTTGGAGGGACGGTGGCAGCGGGCTGAGGTTGAGGCGCAGGTACTGAGGTCGAGGCTGGAGGAGTTACCGTTGGTTGAGGTTTCGCAGGAGTGGGCTGAGGGGTGGGTTTTGTAGCAGCAGGTGGAGCGGTTGGAGTCTTAGCAGGGGTCGAATTTGGGGCAGCGGCAGATGTCTGAGGCGATCGCACTTCTGGCGGTTTTGTAGCTGCTTGAGGCGTTGCTGTCGCAGGTGCAGTTGTTGCTGTTGCAGTTTCAGAGCCAACTAACAGCGGACGCACCACCCAGCGATTTTCTGCCACTTGCTTAAGCTCTACCTGACCAGGGGCAAACACAGCCTCCGGTGCTAGCTGCATAACAATCCGGGTCACATCGGGTTGAAACTGTGACACCCGGACTTCTCGCACTGACCCAGTGAGCGATCGCTGTGTTGGTACAGTTCCCACTTGGGTATTGGGTAGCTCTAGGACAATGCGAGCGGGTTGCGCCAAGATAAAGTAGCGGGGCTTTACACCTGCCGGAACCGTAACTTCTAGTTGCTTGGCAGCATCGTTAAATTGCCACTGGGTTAACTCAGCCGCCTCAACCGGAGTTGACCACGTCGCGATCGCCCCTGCCAAACTTACCAAGCCCAAAGTGCCCCAAAGCTGCTTTCCGCAAAGCCATAGAGCTAGCCAACTACCCCATCCACTTCTCAACTTCCGATCCTGCATACGTCCGCTTGAGCCAGAGCCATTTTGGCATTCAGGATAATCTGAATCTGCTAGCGATCGCCATCGCTCGACGCCAGAAATTTATGAAAGTTTTTCTAACATCACCCTCAACCGAAAACCTGAGCTAAAAATTTCTGGGGGTTTTCCTGCGATCGCCCAGAGCCTGCCTCTAGACTGAAACAGCACCTCAGCACTCCTTGCTATGGTGTTCAATAAAAGACCACGTTTGGCAACTTTATGAGGTTGGTTTATGTCTACCCACGATTTATTCATGCTGATTTTGCTGCTGACTCCCGGCATTCTTCTATCTGCTTTGATCATGGGAGCCTTTGCTGCTGGAGGCTAAACCATCTCTAGACTAGCTCTAGTAACGATTCTCAGCCATCGCCCACCTCCTAATCCCCGCTTTGTTTGTAAAGTAGGGATAATTAGGTAAATGAATGTAAAAGGTTCTCAGGTAGGGCAACACGAGTCATGCGCGTAATTTTGATGACGGGTAAGGGAGGGGTTGGCAAAACCTCTGTTGCAGCAGCCACCGGACTTCGCTGCGCCGAACTAGGCTATCGCACCTTGGTTCTCAGCACCGATCCAGCTCACTCCTTAGCTGACAGTTTTGATATGGAGCTGGGGCACGATCCCCGTGAAGTTCGCCCTAATCTTTGGGGTGCCGAACTCGATGCCTTAATGGAGCTAGAGGGCAACTGGGGAGCTGTAAAGCGTTACATCACCCAAGTGTTGCAAGCTCGCGGCCTCGAAGGGGTAGAAGCCGAAGAACTCGCTATCTTACCGGGTATGGACGAAATCTTCAGCTTGGTGCGGATGAAACGGCACTATGATGAAGGCGACTTTGACGTACTGATCATCGACTCGGCCCCCACCGGAACTGCACTACGGCTACTGAGCCTGCCTGAGGTCGCGGGCTGGTACATGCGCCGCTTTTACAAACCACTGCAAAAAGTGTCTGCGGCTCTCCGGCCTTTGTTTGAGCCAATCTTCAAGCCTCTTGCTGGGTTCTCATTACCCGACAATGAGGTGATGGATGCGCCTTACGAGTTTTACCAGCAAATCGAAGCACTCGAAAAAGTGTTGACCGATAACACTCAAACCTCGGTGCGCTTGGTAACCAACCCCGAAAAAATGGTGATCAAAGAATCACTCCGCGCCCACGCTTACCTGAGTCTTTATAACGTCGCGACGGATATGGTCGTTGCCAACCGGATTCTACCGGATGAAGTTAGCGATCCATTTTTCCAGAAGTGGAAAGCTAACCAACAGCAATATCGGCAAGAAATTCACGACAATTTCAGTCCTCTGCCCATCAAAGAAGTGCCGCTCTATTCGGAAGAAATGTGCGGTTTAGCAGCCCTAGAGCGACTCAAAGAAACACTGTATAAAGATGAAGACCCCGCTCAGGTTTATTACAAAGAAACCACGCTGCGAGTCGTGCAAGAACAAAATCAATACAGCTTAGAAGTTTATTTGCCTGGGATTCCGAAAAATCAAGTTGAACTGAGCAAAACAGGCGATGAACTGAATATTCGGATTGGCAATCACCGCCGTAATCTCGTCTTGCCACAAGCCCTCGCCGCTTTACAACCTGCGGGAGCCAAGATGGAAGAAGACTATCTAAAAATTCGCTTCGCTGCTTAGAATAAGACTTTGCTTGTGTAAATTCTGGGTGTGGAGATCTAGTCTACCCACCCTTCATCATTAAAGGTCTTTAAAAAATAAAGACCTTTAATGATACTCATAGTCCGTGGACTTATAAGCATCTAAAAAGTTTAATAGCTGCATCTAACACAAGACAAGTTAGGTATGCATTAGTGAAAGACAGTGAAAATTCATTCCTTCTAAGCTTTGGTAAGGCTATCAGAAGATTAAGAGAACAAGCTGGAATTTCTCAAGAAAAACTAGCTGATCTCGCTCAACTTGACAGAACCTATGTAGGTGGGATTGAGAGAGGTGAGAGAAATATAAGCCTCAAGAATCTCAAAAAAATTTCAGATGCTCTTGGAGTCAAAATCTCCAAAGTGTTTGAGGCAATTAATGAGTAGATTGATATAAATATGGGAATTTACATAGCTGAATATTTAGGACAACGGACAGACTCTTCACTTCCAATCAAGCCTTATTCAACTAATGATACCTTATGTCCTTTCAACGGGTTATCTTGTCGAAAAATAGCTAGTCAAGATAAAAAATCCCCCGTCTGTTCCCTACGAAGAAATAATGAAGTTTATATAGTATGTGAGGAAAGACTAATTTCAACAAGAGGTTTTTCTCAAGCTTTTACCTCATATCAAAAGCAAAAAATTTTAGAAGTCGCACGATTTATTTTTAATCCTTCTATCGCAGAAGCTGATGTTGGAATTAAAACAGAAGTCCCTATAAAAATACCAGGACGTAGAGGTTATTTAAAAGCTGATTTTATAGTCAGATTATTAAACCAAAATATTCAAACTTCTGGCCCTAAGGGTGTAATCATGGAAGTCCAAGGAGGTGGAGAAACCAGTAATACAGGAACGATGCAAAGACATGTTAAAGATTGGGAGAGAAATCCTCTCAGCAATTCATACCTACGACAAAATCTCCCTAAAGTAGGCCCAATACAGACAAATGCATGGCGACGCTTGCAGGAGCAAATGTTTGTTAAAGGTGCGATCGCTAAACAAACAGGATTTGGATTTGTTGCTTGTGTAGGGCCACTTTTATATGATATTGCTCAGTCTAAGTTTAGAAATGTCAAAGATCTACAAAATGAGGATTGGGAAATCGCACTTATTACTTTTGATGAAGACTTATCTCAACCAGTAACTAGTGGCCCCATCCCTTTAAAGGTTGATAGTAGGAAGGTATTGTTTACTAGCTTTACTGATATTGCAACAGCTATCGCTGAACAAGGAGTTAAATTACCGAAGCTATTCGAGGGACACTTTATTAACTTACTCGGTCAAAACGTCATAATTCCCTAAACCAGTCAAATTTCAAGTGCTAATGCAAGCTGTCTACTTTCAGAGTCAATAACACCAGATAGTTCTTCATTGGTAGAACTATCGACAGTATTATCAATGAGTAAGATTCTCTTACCAATCCACTCAACTATAGGAATAGGAACTGCATTACCTAAGCTTCTATATCTACTTCCGTCCATCCTGCTGGAAAGCCCTGGAGCTTCTCGTATTCTAAAGGGGTTAACCGTCGAACATATAACGTCGGCGCTGCCTCTGGAGTCGAGAGTCCATGATTCTCCATCATTTCTATAGCCTTTTGCTTGAGGCCCTGCTTTCGGGCTTCTTCCAATTGAGGCATGTTGGATAACGTAGAGATTTGGCTCCTGATAACCATTTCCATTTCTGAAGGCAGCGTTTTTCCTCGCAATTCTGCTCTGGTCAGGATCGATTGAAGGTGATCTTTCCCCAAAAAGTACATCAGCGGAGCGTCGTGATCTATAACTTCCGACAATAAACAACCTTCTACGTCTTTGGGGGACTCCAAAGTATTTTGCATCAAGTACTCGCCATGATACGCAATACCCGAGTTCATCCATTTGGGTAAGGAGTGATTTGAAATCAAGCCCGTTTGTACTGTTGAGGAGGCCCGATACGTTTTCGAGGACAACCCATTTTGGCCTTTGTTTTTTCTGTTTGAGTAATTGCGCGAAGGCATAAAATAGACTGCTCCTATCCCCTTCAAAACCTTTTCTTTTCCCTTGATTAGCTGAAGAAACATCCTGACAAGGAAAGCCTGCACACCATAAATCTACATCTGGGATTTGATCTACCGTAACTTTTTTAACATCAGGTAAAAGTAAAGCGTTAGGCCAATGTTTCTTGAGAACCTTTTGGCAAAATTTATTATTTTCACATTGAAAAACTATCTCCATACCCACGCGTTCAAAGCCTAGATCAAATCCTCCAATTCCGCTAAAAAATGACGCGACTTTTAAGGGCATAGCGATTGGTGATACTTATAGTCATCAGAAACATCATATTTAGGGTTCGCAATAATATCAACTAAAAGAAGTCAATCAATCCTGCTTTACCAAAGCAAATTCTTTCCCCTTACAGCTTTAAAGAGAAGAATTAAAAGTATCTTGTTGTCTAGCTTAAATTTAGTGCAAGCTTAAGTGCGAATTTGCACAGGCATGACCAGGTAAGTCATTTTGACGCTGCCCAATGGTGAGAGCACTGCCGGACTGGTAGGGGTGTTAAGTTGCATTTGCACTTCGGTCGTGTTCAATGCCTTTAACCCATCCATCAAATATTTGACATTAAACGCTACATCTACGGTTTCACCGGATATTTGAGCTGGCACTACTTCACGCCCGCTTCCCACATCTTGCGCATCCACAGAGAGGGCTAACTCCTGCTGCTCGGCATCCAAGCTGAGTTTGACTACACTGTTTTTCTGGTCAGCCAGCACCGCAATTCGCTCTAAGGCGCCTAAAAACAATCGTCGCTCTAGCGTCATCTGCCGCGCAAACTGGCGGGGAATCAACTGGCGATAGTTAGGATATTGACCTTCGAGCAACCGACTTACCAAACGCTGGTCTGCCAACTCAAACACAACTTGGTTAGGAGAGAGTTGTAGTGCTACCGAGCCACTGACTGCTTTTGCCCCTACCATTCGCTCTAGCTCTCTCAGGGTTTTTGCCGGAATCGTGACATCCAGACTGGTGCCTTCGGCGATCGCTTCTGTAGTGTCTGTAGTATCCGCAGGTTGACTCGTGGTCTGTACTACAGCCAAGCGGTGTCCATCTGTCGCCGCAAACTCTAGGCTATCTTGCTGCAAGGTCACATGCACGCCTGTAAGTACCTGCTTAGTCTCATCGGCACTGGTAGCGAATAAAGACCCTTGCAAGCCCGCTAACAAGCCTTCTACGGGCAGATAAGCCACTTCTCCGTCTTCAATGATAGGTAGCTCTGGAAACTCACCTGCACCCATCCCCCGGACTTGATAGCGACCCGATGCACACCTCAATGTGGCGATCGCGACTTCATCACCTTCGGCAGTCGATGCATTTCCTTCATCGGTCAGCTCTAGTTCACCATCTGGTAGCCGAGAGACAATGTCGTTGAGTAGTTTAGCGGGTAATGTGATCGCTCCGCCGTTTTCCACATGGGCAGCAAAACTTGTCCGAATTCCTAAACTAAGGTCAAATGCTGTCACACTCACGCGCTGAGTAGCCTCATCAGCAACCAGTAGCACATTTGCCAAAACGGGATGCGTCGGTCGAGAGGGAACCGCGCGGCTCACAAGTGAAAGGTTAGTGCTGAGGTCACTTTGGGCGCAAAACAGTTTCATGGAAGCGGAAAAAACTTAGTGAACTTGAAACGCAGGGTGAGGCGACTAAAAGCGGAGTGCTGGGGATAGTTTGAGTGATTTGAAAACGCGGCAGTTGTAGTGTCGAAGCGAAGTCTTGAAGGCTCGGCTCTTTAGGGGTTTGAAAACACAGCAGTTTTTGAATGGTTCGGCTTTAGAGATTTGAAATGAAGCAGTTTTGGTTGAGTCAACCCTAGAGATTTGAGATCGTATCATCCCTAGACTCAATTTTTGTAGTTCACTTGTTCTATTCTTTAAAACCCTAAATTGAGCTTTAAATACTATTCCTGTTTTAAAAGATCTTTTTAAAATAGTAGTAGTAGGGCCTGTGGAAAATGTGGAAAACTTTTTAAAAGCCTTACTCTGCTTGGCTTTGAATCACTCCGTGCCTGTGGAAAACCTGTGGAAAAAGTAGGCGAGTTTTCCACAGGTCATTTGTACTATTAAAGTTTTCCACTATTTTAAGTGAGTTTTCCACAGGTTTTCCACAGAGTTTTCCACAGAAAAAAGCGAGTTTTCCACAGGCAAAAAAAGCTTAAATATTCTTCAAAAACTTTTGTGACAATTCTGAGAATTGTTTTTTAAGCTGCTTTTAGGCGATCGCCATCATGCAATTTCTGCATAGCAATCTATAACTCTCTGAAGGCAGAGATTAGTTGTAGTACGCTCGCTTGTAGTGTGGATGTAGTACAACTGACAGAGTGCCAGCAGGTTTGCCCACTAAAAAACCAGACCACCTACATGAGATGGTCTGGCGCAATTGATATGAGAGGGTGATGGAGGCTAGGGCTTCTTTTGGCTTTCGCTAGCTAAATTAATGCGATCGCTCAACTGCCGCAGCGTTTGCCCTAAGGTGGGGTCAGTATTGCGTAACTGGGCAATTTTGTCGCAACTGTACATCACGGTTGTATGGTCTTTGCCACCAAATTCCTCACCGATTTTGGGCAAGCTGAGGTCGGTGTGTTGCCGCATCAAATACATCCCCACTTGTCTTGCCAAACTAATTTCTCGACGGCGCGAGTTACCCTTCAATTCTTCTACCGAAATATCGAACACATCGGCGACAGCATTAATCACTGCCTCTGGAGAAGCTTCGATTTGCTCAACCGGAGGGTTTAAGACAGCAGCAATGTTTTCGACCCGCATCGGCAGGCCAGAAATTGAAATATACGCCACTGCCCGAATCAGCGCCCCTTCTAGTTCCCGAATGTTGGACGTGTAGCTAGAAGCTATATATTCAATCACTTCTCGTGGCAGCCGCATGTTTTCGTATTCGGCCTTCTTTTGCAGAATTGCCATCCGCGTTTCTAAATCGGGAGGTTGAATATCGGCAATCAAGCCCATCGAGAATCGGGAGCACAACCGCTCTTGCAACCGAGGAATGTGGCTGGGCGGTCGGTCAGAAGCTAAAACGACTTGCTTTCCAGCTTCATGCAGCGTGTTGAAGGTGTGGAAAAACTCTTCCTGGGTGTATTCCTTACCTTCTATAAACTGGATGTCGTCTACTAAGAGCACGTCTGCCGCTCGATAATGCTCGCGAAAGCTTTGCATACTGTCCTTGCGGATCGCAGCAATCAAATCGTTGGTAAATTGCTCGGTCGAGACGTAAAAGATTTTGGAGTCTGGGCGAATTTCCAGCCGATAGTGCCCGATCGCCTGCATTAAGTGAGTTTTGCCTAACCCAACTCCCCCACAAAGAAACAGTGGGTTAAATTCTCGCCCCGGAGATTCTGCCACAGCCAAGGACGCAGCGTGGGCCATGCGGTTGTTAGGGCCAACGACGAACCGCGAGAAAATGTATTTTGGATTGAGTTCTTTGGGTTTTGAGTTGCCGTTGTAGGTCGTGCCCATATTGCTACTGGCACTGTTCGCAACAGGAGGGGGTTCGCTGGCAACACTTGCACCTGACCACATCACATCGCTGTCTTGGGCGGTTGCAGCGCTATCTCCTTCTGCGATCGTGATGTGAATATCGACGGGATGACCCAAAATATCTTGAGCAACATCCGCGATCGTTTTGACGTAATACTTTTGTAGCCAGTTACGGGCAAACGGATTGGGGGTGCGAATGACAAGACAGTTATTTTCGAGGTGCTCGACGCTTGCCGTTTTAATCCACGTTTCAAAGGTTGGGCGGCTGAGTTGTAGCTGGAGACGCTCTAGTATTTGATTCCAGAGACTTTCAAGCGTGATTTCCACTACTAACCTCTACCGCTGACCCTGCAAACAACAAATTTCAGAATACCTAGTAAACTATGTGCTCAATCCCCCTGGCAACTGTGGCATCAGGGAGCGATCGCCTTGTCTTTCCTCCGTCCAAGAGTAAAAACTGAGCTGTTAGTGACTAACCCCATCTCTAAACCAAGGTCTAGGTGGGTATGCGTTGCTGACCGACAAGCCAGCACTCTGACTACTTATAACATCTTCAGTTTGGAAATAAATCCTGCAATTCCCTGATCTCAAGGAATCGGCGACTTAGCGATCGCGTTGCAGCTCATCTGTAGCGGGGATGAGGTACAGAACTGCGCTTCGCTGAGAGCAAATTATCTAGTTTAGGGAACTGAAATGAACGCTGCAGAAGAAAGGAGCAGGCGATCGCTGGTAGCAATACGATGGAGCATGAGGATTTCCAAGAACTATCAGCAATCGACCTGTCCGTGCCATTCATTCACCTGTTCTCCTAACATAGCGATCGCATTTGACAATCTTGTGTTCTCAAGATGAACTTAAGTTGACGAATGGAAAGATGCTAGATCTATTGCTTAAGAACAAATCAATTTTGCCTAGGAACACTTCAACCTGTTTTAGCTTCCGCAATTTTCAGGGAGCAAAAACTCGTCTTTTTAGTCTAGAGGTTTAGATCTCCACGAACCTGTGATGGAGGTGTCACTCAAATGTCACATCCACTTTTTAGATTGAAAAAGACTCAAGGAATTGGATGTTGGCAGGGCTTATTGGTATTGAGCCAGCCAAAGTTATTTCCCCAAACCTATAGAGCAATATTGACGGTGCCTTCAACCTGGGCAAATTCCAACAGTTTGATCGTTAGCGAGGATGGCAGATAAATGACCACTAACCCCCATGACTCTGAACAGTATCGCTCTGAATTACAGCGTTCAGAGCAATTGGATAGAGGTGCATTCACGTCCACAACTCAACGCCATGCCATGTCGTTCTGGCGCAAACCCGCTGCCTTTTTAGTGCCTCTCTGTGTGGGTGCCGGACTGATGTTTGTAAGCGATCGCTGGATGGAGTCTAAGCCATTCACTCAGCAGGCCGTTGCTCAGGTTCCGGTACTCCCTAATAATGCAGGCGCTAACTTTATTGCCTCTGCGGTAGAACGTGTCGGGCCAGCCGTCGTCAGAATTGATGCCGCTCGCACGGTCAAAACGCAGGTGCCCGCTGTTTTTAACGATCCCTTCTTCCGGCAATTTTTTGGGGCTGATATTCCAGCAGGGCCATCGACTCGTGTAGAAAAAGGTACTGGATCGGGGTTCATCACTCAATCGGATGGCTTGATTCTGACCAACGCCCACGTGGTGGATGGAGCCGATCGTGTAACTGTCACACTCAAAGATGGTCGCAACTTTAGTGGCAAAGTACTAGGACAAGACCCGGTGACGGATGTGGCGGTTGTCAAGATTGAGGCTAACAATTTACCGACCGTAAAGTTAGGCGATTCTGAGCAATTGAAGCCGGGAGAATGGGCGATCGCGATCGGTAATCCTCTAGGTCTCGACAACACTGTTACTGCTGGGATCATTAGCGCTACGGGCCGGAGCAGCTCACAGATCGGGGTACCTGACAAGCGAGTGGGCTTCATTCAAACTGATGCTGCCATTAACCCCGGTAACTCGGGTGGGCCGTTGCTCAATCAGCAAGGTGAAGTCATCGGCATGAACACCGCAATTATCGGTGGAGCACAAGGTTTGGGCTTTGCAATTCCGATTAACACCGCTCAACGAATTGCTACTCAACTGGCTTCAACAGGCAAAGTTGATCACCCTTACTTAGGCATTCAAATGGCAACTCTCACACCAGAGTTGAAAGAAAACTTGAATAGCGACCCCAATAGCAATATTCAAGTTGAAGAAGATCAAGGGATTTTGATTGTGCGGGTGATGCCCAATTCACCTGCTGCTAAGGCTGGATTGCGAGCTGGAGACGTGATTCGTCAAGTTGGTGGTCAACCTGTAAGCTCTGCGGATGCAGTGCAACGGGCAGTAGAAAATAGTTCCGTTGGTGGTCAATTACCATTAGAAATTCGGCGGAATGGGCGAACGTTGACTGTTGCAGTGCAGCCCGGTTCCATCCCGGCTCAAACGGCTCAAAATGGCGACGATAACTAATAGCCACATGACTCCATGTGATACACCGCTGAATTAAATTTCCGTTTTACCGTTACACCAAATAAACTGATAGCCTTGCTAGATTAGGAATATCAATGCAAGGCTTTTTTAATTGGCTTATGCCTGAACTGCTCGCGATCGCCCAACTTGGAAATCCTATTCTTCGGCAGTCTGCATCTGTGATTGATCAACTGCAAAATCCTGAAGTTCAACAACTCATTGATGATTTGATCGCTACAGTGCGTCAAGCCAATGGTGTTGGAATAGCAGCACCTCAAGTTTCTCAATCTTGCCGATTATTTATTGTGGCTTCACGACCTAATGCTCGTTATCCCAATGCACCTGAAATGGCACCGACTGCAATGATTAATCCACAGATCATTGCTCATTCAGAAACAATCGAAAAAGGCTGGGAGGGTTGTCTGAGCGTGCCTGGAATGCGCGGATTAGTACCTCGATACACTGCTATTACAGTTAAGTATTGCGATCGCGACGGTCAATATCATCAGCAAGAGCTAGAAGGCTTTATCGCCCGAATCTTTCAGCACGAATTAGATCATTTAGATGGCATCCTCTTTCCCGATCGCGTAGAAAGTACAGATGATTTAGTTTCGGAATTTGAATACTTGAGGATAATTGCTCAATCCGAATCTCAAGCTGGCTAATTAGGTTGAAGTCGAGGCGATCGCCAAAATTTAAAAAGGGGCAAATATTAATTCACCCCTTCTGAGAAATTACATACGCTCTAGCACTGAGATACCGAGTAACGAAAGCCCAAGCTTTAAGGTTTGAGCTGTTAAGTGACACAACAATAAACGAGAAGTACGTTGAGGCTCTTCTGATTTTAGAACCTCACACTGCTCATAAAATTGGTTGAACTTCTGGCTCAGTTCGTACAGATATTGACAAAGACGATTTGGCAATAAGTCTTGTTCGACACCCTCTAGAATTTCGCTGAGTTGCAGCAAATGCTTACCTAAGGTCAGCTCTTTTTCATCGTTGAGCAAAATGGGTGTTTCTGCGCCTAGCTGCTCAAAATCAATTTCACCTTTGCGGCTAATACTTTGAATGCGGGCATAGGCATAAAGCATGTAAGGTGCTGTATTGCCTTGCAATGCCAACATTTTGTCAAAGCTGAAGATATAGTTGCTGTTGCGATTTTGGCTGAGATCCGCATACTTAACCGCGCTAATACCCACAACTTCAGCGACATGCGTTTTGAAAGCTTCAGTTTCTTCGCGCTCTTCAGTTTGTAAGCGCTGGTCTAAATCAGCTCTAGCACGGCTCACGGCTTCATCCAGCAAATCTTTTAACCGTACCGTTTCGCCAGAGCGAGTTTTAAGCTTTTTGCCATCTTCACCTTGCACCAAGCCAAAGGGGACATGGACAATCTCAACATTCTCAGGAATCCAGCTAGCACGTTTTGCGACCTGAAAAACTTGGGCAAAGTGGTTAGCTTGACCCGCATCGGTGACATAAATAATGCGATCGCAACCATCTTGCTGAATCCGGTAGCGTAGGGCTGCCAAATCAGTCGTGGCGTAATTATAGCCACCGTCTGACTTCTGCACAATCAACGGTAGTGGATCGCCTTCTTTATTGGTAAACCCTTCCAAGAAAACGCATTGCGCGCCCTGGTCTTCTACCAACAGCCCCAGCTGATCCAAATCTTGAATCACAGCTGCAAGTAAGGGGTTATAGAACGATTCGCCCCGCTCAGTTAAATGAATATCCAAGCGATCGTAAATTGTTTGAAACTCCCGCCGAGATTGATCGCACAACAATTGCCAAGCTTTGCGAGAATCTTCCGCTCCTGCCTGCAGCCGCACAACTTCCTGCCGTGACGTTTCCCGAAACTCTTCATCTTTATCGAACCGTTGCTTTGCCCGTTTATAGAAGGCAACCAGATCCCCTAAGTCGAGAGCATCAGACGTGGTAAGTGCTTCTGGACAAGCTTCTCGTAGGTAGGTAATCAGCATCCCAAACTGAGTTCCCCAATCTCCAACGTGATTGAGCCGCAGCACATCATGCCCGCGAAACTCCAGGATGCGGGCGATCGAGTCACCAATAATCGTGGAGCGCAGGTGCCCGACGTGCATTTCTTTGGCAATGTTGGGGCTGGAGAAATCAACCACCACTCGCTGGGGCTGTTTTGCAGTTGCAACTCCCAATCGTTTGCCATGCTGCATCGCTTTGAGCTGGGCTTGCAAATATTCGGCTTTAAGGGCGAAGTTGATAAATCCAGGGCCAGCAACAGTCGGAGGTTCGCACAGTTCACCCACATCTAAATTCTGAATAATTTGCTCTGCGATCGCGCGTGGTGCTTGTCCTAAGCGTTTCGCTAAAGCAAGGGGAGCATTCGATTGATAGTCCCCAAACTTAGGATTGCTCGCAGGCACCAACATGGGGTCTGTCTCGGCGAGTTCGGAGCCAAAACTAGCAATTAATGCTTGCTCAAACCGAGTCTTCAGTTGTTCAATCGTAGAGCTCATAACTAAAAGATAGGAAACAATTCGCTAGCAGAGAGGCCACAAGTAGAAGCAATGCGCCTCATTAATCTCAAACACTCATCCCCAAGTGGCGATGAACTAAATTCCAGAGCCGCACGTTTTAGTTTAGACGGTCTCTCATCATGCAACTCAACATTCTTCTAGGCACCCGCAGCTCAGATCAAGAACAGAGCGGCTTCGATGAGTCATCACTCTAAACTAACTTGCAATTCGCATACTGATATCGAGCCAACTGGAGCGCGTAATTGGGGCACTCGTAGAAATGTAGTCCACCCCTGTTTCGGCGATCGCGCGAATTGTTTCCAAAACCACATTGCCCGATGCTTCAATTTTAATGCGATCGCTCTGTTGCCGAATCATTTGTACAGCCTGAGCCATTTGTTCTAACGGCATATTGTCAAGCATGATGATGTCGGCTTTATGCATAATCGCCTCCTCTACCTGCTCTAAAGTTTCCGTCTCCACCTCAATTGTCAAAGGATAAGGAATTGCTTGTCGAACTTGAGCGATCGCTTCTTGAATACCCCCGGCGGCTGCAATGTGATTGTCTTTAATCATCACCGCATCATCCAATCCCATCCGATGATTAATTGCCCCACCCACTTGCGTTGCATATTTTTCTAGCAACCGTAAACCAGGTGTTGTCTTGCGAGTGTCCACCAATTGAGTTGGCAAATCCGCAATTTTCTCTACATATCGACGGGTTGCCGTAGCAATTCCGCTCAAATGCATCACCAGGTTCAGAGCAACTCGCTCTCCAGTCAACAATGCATCAAACGGGCCTTGCAAACGGGCCATCACCTGCCCGAGTTCACAAGTGTCCCCATCTCGCACCTCACTGATCATGCTGACTTTCGCATTCAACAGTTGAAAAACTCGAGCCGCGATCGGTAAACCCGCCACCACACCAGGTTCTTTAGCAATCCAAGTTGCATCTTTAGGCTTTGCGCCATCACTCAGCAAACTCTGAGTTGTGCGATCGCCGCGCCCAATATCCTCTAGCAACCAGTTCGTCAGCAGTGGATCCAGTACTAATAAAGGCGGCAGTACAGCAGTCGAGGTCTTCATGCGCTTCCTAAGTTGATCTCTCCTTGCAGAGTTTAGCTAGCGCCTAAAACTTTTCTGACAAAATCCAAAATTTTTCAGCAGGAGTAGCGTAATTAAAGATGTGAAGGAGGCCGGAGTAGTTGTATAGAGGGAGTTTCAAGCAATCTCAAAAAATTTTCTATCCAAGGGTTGACA
>CBIHQL010000011.1:0-19599 GCA_966211855.1 uncultured bacterium | reverse complement strand
GTGGCCTCGAATCGGCGTTTTTTGTCGGATTGGGTTTGTTGCCCGGAACTACGTTTATCATGGCGCCCGAAGTGTTACCCGCCACGATCCATTTCAAAAAGCGACCGACCGTGTTAGCAGCCGGTCAACTCGTTGGCACTGAAGGTTATACAGCAGCGGCAGCAGGCGGGTGGTTGGCTGGCACGAATGCAGCGCGGGTGGCTTTGGGGTTAGAACCGCTAACGCTTCCTGCTACAACTCTGATGGGGGCGTTGTTTGAGTTCATCAGCTCGGCTTCTCCCAAACATTTTCAACCGATGCCTCCTAATTTTGGGATTTTGCCCGAACTGCCCAAACGCATTCGCAACAAGCAAGAGCGCTACGGTCAATATCGCGATCGCGCCTTTGATGATCTCAGCCGTTGGTGTGCTGAACACCATATCCCCAGCCATCACAGAGAACCTGTCAGCGCTTAGTTGTTGGCGAGTTATGGGTCATTTTGGACAGCGATACTGGCAATGGATATGCAGATTAGCGCTCTGTTGCTGGCTGATCTACAGTTGTTTACTACTGCCAATTCCAGTCTTGGCAAGCTCCACCGCGATCGCTCAAACTGCCCCGCTCCAAACGCCTACCCCTACTGATAACGCTGTCGAGCAGTTACAGCAGCAACAACAGGAAGTTGAGAAGCAGCGATCGCAAATTAAGCAAGAGCGCGATCGCATCCAAAAGCAAGAAGCAGACGCTAAAAGCCGGATTGGAGCCTTACGCCAAAATCTCCAGAGCACAGATGTGCAAATCAAAGATAATGAGTACCGCCTCCAGTTAGCCAAGAAGCAGCTCAAAGAATTACAGGATGACTTTGCTTTAGCTGAACGCACTTATCAAAAAAGTCAGGTGGCTGCTGCCTCTCGGCTCCGGTTTCTGCAACGCCAGCAGAGTAGCCAAGGGTGGGCGGTGCTCCTGCAAAGCCAAAATCTTAACGAATTTCTCGATCGCCGTTATCGCCTTAAGCGCATTTATCAAGCCGATCGCCGCGCTCTTGATCAGCTCAAGGAAGACTCGCGCCAATTAGTTGAGCGAAAGCAGCAAGTTGAGCGCCAAAAAAATGAGATTGCCCTAATTGCCCAGCAACTCCTAGCCCAAAAATCTCAGCTTCAAGCCCAAACCCAGTCTGAGCAGGTTTTAGTGCAGCGCTTGCGTCAAGACAAAGATGCCCTAGAAGCCGCTGAAGCCCAACTCGCTCAAGACTCTGAAAATTTGATTCAACTAATTTTGCAGAAGGTAGCCGAGCGACGCGCTCAAGAGGCCGCTGCCGGTCGTAATACGATTGTGGTTCGTGGGACAGGGGTGATGAGTATCCCCTGCGATGCCCCAATCACTAGCAGTTTTGGCTGGCGAATGCACCCGATCCTCGGTTATGAACGATTTCATTCTGGGATTGACTTTGGCGCAGACTATGGTGTCCCAATCCGGGCTGCCAACACGGGAATTGTGATTTTTGCAGGCTGGTATGGGGGCTATGGCAATGCGGTGATTATCGACCACGGCAATGACATCACCACGCTGTACGGTCACTCTAGCGAACTCTACGTTTCAGAAGGTCAGGTGGTTCAACGAGGGCAAGCGATCGCAGCAGTCGGCTCTACAGGCTTATCCACGGGGCCACACCTCCACTTTGAAGTCCGCCAAAGCGGTGAACCTGTTGACCCCATGAACTATTTTTAGCTTCTAACTTTGTTGCTATTCGGGTTGAGTTTCTTCACTTTCAGCTTCGTCATGAACTCGGCTGAGCGAGGTTTTGTTAAACGCTGGAAAACTCAAGTTGGGATATTGGGCTTTTGCCTGTTGCAGTTCCGCAAAAATGGGGTCTTCTAAACCCGTTACCACGCACCAGACCCGTGCCCGTGTAATGGCGACAAACGCTTCGTTGCGCTTGTGTAGTTCGGTTTCCTGTCGTTTGGGTAGCGGTCGGGTTGCATAGTGAAAGCGGCAAGCGTAGACCTTCCACGCTTCATTACCTTTTGCGCGGTAAATATTCGAGAGTGTCACCTGTCCAGCTTGACCAAAGTCACTGGGGTTTGTGTCCACCCCGGCAATGCAACTCTCGACCCCGTAAGCTTTTAGTGTTTTCTTGAGGTCTTGCCAATATTGCTTTTCCTTCTCACCACCCAGCGCCGTAATCAAAATGTCTTCAGGTTCTAAACCGTAGCGCAGATCGTTGACTACTTGTTGAGCAATCCACTCGCGCTCCTCAGCTTCTTGAGCAAAGGTTTGCCAACGCAGCGGCTCACCCAACGCCTCCCGGTTGCCAAAGTCCTCTTGATCAACAGGATGCAAACTTTTGTCAGCGGCACGAGCGATCGTCACGGCTTTACCTGCTTTGACGCTGGCATCGGTGAAATCGCCTTCTAATACTTCATAACCAAGTTTTCTCCATTCAGCTTGACTGCTCACACCTTGCAGTGGGCCGCGATCGCGCAACAACCCCATGTTAATCGCCTGTGCCGTCATCAACAGCAACCCGGGTGTGCGATAACACTTGTTGATGTTATAGGCTTTGCGAATTTGAGTCCCTTCATAGACAAACGAGGTTACACCTGCACCATCGGTTGCCTTGTTACCGCCCAAATCGACCACTGGCGAGCCATCACTCTTGCGCCCAAAAATCTGTGCGGCTTCGGGCACCATCAATGAGCCAATGCCCTGAGCTTCGTCATATGCCCAATCCAGTCGTGTTGGTTAGGTCAAGGTTTGCCAAGCCAGACGATAAAAGATGGGTGGTAGATCTTGTCCCTCATCAATCAAAATTGCATCATAAAGTGTCGGAATAAAATTAATTTGCTGACCTAATCCATTGCAAATATATTCAAAGGCTTGACTGGGTGAAACCTTACCAAGCTCTTGTTCCACGTCTAAAACATTTTTCGGCTTCACTCCGCAAGCGATCGCTAAATTACGATAAAAACCAGCTTGCTCTTTTGCGCCCCAAGCATGAAGCACTTTGAGACGCTCCCAGTTGGGCTGTTTTCCAGTTAATTCTTGATAATAAGCACTAATGCGATCGCGAATAATTTGACCGTAGAGCGATCGCGTAAAAAAGACAAAAGCAATCTGCCAATCGGGGTGTTCAGCATGCATTCTGGCAGCACGTTGAGCAAACAAAACCGTTTTTCCAGTTCCTGCCAAACCTCGTAATCGCTGCGGGCCATCAGGATATTCAAACGCAATTTTTTGTTGCTCTGTATCTAAAACAATTAAGCGAGATTCTAAATTTTGAATCACTCGAATGGGGCTATCAGCAGGCGTTTCCTCAGCAATAATCCGAGGAGTTTTAGTTGGCAGTAACGTTACAGAAGTCTTCAGCGGCATAGATTACCCTGGCAGGAATGTGACTATGCTATGCGTAGAAAAAAAGCAACAGTACAGTAGTTTTACGGCTTAAAATATAGATAGAGAATTGTAGAGTCCGGGATTTTGCCAGCCCACGGATCCATATTTTTCTCAAGAATGTTTGTGCAGCGATCGCCAAGCATGATACACTAACGAAAGTGGTTTGGGCATGTAGCTCAGTGGATAGAGCATCAGGTTCCGGTCCTGAGGGTCGGGGGTTCGAATCCCTCCATGCTCGCTTTTAGATTGTGCACTACCAAACAACACCAGCTTGGTGTTAAAAAATGAAGGGATGTCTCAGAAGGCATCCCTCTTTTTGTTTTCAGGTACATCAAACTTCACTTGCAAAACCCCTCTCCTAGGGAAAGGGGCCGAAAGCAAAGTTTACAGATCGAGAGAATCTTCTGTTTTGTCCTGAACCGCTCGGACAATTCGCGATAGTTCGGTTTTTTCGTCAAAAGCAACCCGCGTTGGTGAGCCACTAATGATCCGTTCATAGTTGCGGAAGGAGTCTTTAATTTCTGGCCCTTGCTCGCTGATTGTGTATTCTCGAATGCCCTTCTCGTGCCAAGAACCCCGCATCTTAAAGACGTTGATCGCCCGCTCCATCTCCCCACGAATTTCGACGTATTGCAGCATCAAAATTGTGTCAGTAATGGTAGAAATATGCGAGTCAGTAATCGAGTGAGACCCCATAAATTGATCAGTCGTATTGGTGAAGAAACCCGTGATTTCTTCCTGCTTAGCAAACCCAGTCACCCCAATCACAAACTGTCGGAAAGCATTATTGCTAACCCCGCGTGCTAAAGCCGAAAGTGAATCAATGGCAATCCGTGAAGGCTTAAAGTCGGCAATTTCTGACTTGATGATTTGCAAGTGATCTTCCAAGCCCGCTGACTCCGGGTAAGCACAGCGAATTTTTAATAACCCTTGCTGTTCTAGGTCTTCAAAATCAATGCCCCAAGAGTAGGCATTTCGTGACAGTTGAGCCCGCGATTCTTCATAAGCAAACAGCATTACCCGCTCGCCCCGGACGCAGCCCTCTTGCAGGAATTTACTAACCAAAAGCGTTTTGCCAGTTCCAGTCGCGCCCGTTGCCAAGATGATTGAGTCTTTGAAAAAACCGCCGCCGCACATTTCATCTAGCGTCTTGACCCCAGATGATACCCGCACGTTAGAAGAACGCTGGGTCAAGCGCATGGCACCTAGTGGGAAAATGTTAATGCCTTGATTAGTAATGGTGAAAGGATATTCTCCTTTCATGTGGGTGGTGCCCCGCAATTTCAAAATCTCAATCGTGCGGCGGCGACGTTCTCCCTCCAAAACATTACGCACGATCGCAACATTATCAGAGACAAATTCTTCAACCCCAAAGCGCGCTACAGGGCCGTACTCTTCAATCCGCTCAGTGGTCATGATCGTGGTCGCCCCAACTTGCTTTAAGCGAGCCACGAGGCGAAAGATTTCTCGGCGTACTACTGAAGCAGCATCATATTGCTGAAACACTGCTGTCACTGAGTCAATTGAGACTCGCTTGGCTTTATATTTGCGAATCGCATATTGAATCCGTTCAATCAGCGCAGACAAATCAAAGTTGCCCACTACATCTTGGCCTTCGGGATCAGGAGAGGCATCTAAAATGAACAGCTTGCCTTCATCAATAAGCTTTTGTAAGTCCCAACCAAAACTGTAAGCATTTTTAATAATGTCAGTTGGCGATTCTTCAAAAGTAACAAAGACACCTGGCTCATCAAAATAAGTAATACCGTTGTAGAGAAATTGAGCAGCAAATAAGGTTTTTCCAGTACCTGACGTGCCGCTTACGAGGGTTGTTCTACCGACTGGAAGGCCACCATGACTAATGTCATCAAAGCCTTCAATCATCGTGCGGATTTTTTTAACTCCTACAGGTGTCAGTTCTTTGCTTTTAATTTGATTATCCTGACTCATAGCTTTTATTTAAAAATTAAATCCAGGCTCAATCTCAGAACTTTTATCTTTAACCAGAACAAAACTTTCTCAGTCGAAGTTGTCACCAGATTACTCTAGAGCTGCCTCATCCTCCCGCAATTCATCATATAGAAGGTCTAGACCAATGAGAACTCTTTCTCGGTCTGACAGATCACCAATAATCTTCCGGACAGGGGGCGGCAAAATTTTTGCTAGCGTTGGTGTCGCTAAAATTTTGTCTTCTTCGGCAAGTTGGGGGTTTTTCAAGACATCAATGACTTTGAGTGCATAAACACCTTGAAACTCGGTTTCCAAGATATTGTTGAGGGTTTTGAGGGCTCGGATAGAGTTAGGTGTATTCCCAGCAACATAGAGCTTGAGAATATATGTTTTCTTTAATGGGCTCATGAAGTTTGGTCTATAGTTGCTTTTAATGACGCTCAGGAGTTCGCTGGTCAGCCGAAGACCACTGACCACTCAGGACTCTCTCGGAATAGAACGGCGGTACATCTCACACAAGTGAGCAATTGTATCAATTAAAGTCAGTCGATAGTCAAGTAGAATCTCATCGCTGCGGCCTTCTAGTTTTAGTTGTTTCGAGAATTCATCGATCAGATCCATGTGGATTTCGACGATCTGCGAGACCGAGACATCTGCAAAGAAGGCGGTATTTACGAAGTCATCAATTTTTTGATTGAGCTGCTGATCTCCGGAGAAGTAAACTAAGGCAATTTCGCGATAGCCCGCCTTTAGCTTTTTCAGAAACTTTTGCCGTTCATTGGGGGGTAAATGCCGAAGAAAGTTTTTGGGATCTCTTTTGTAATACACGCCCAAGTAGCCTAACCGCTCTTTGAGTTTTTCAGTTAATCGACGCTGCTCAAGCATTAAAGAGTTTTGCGTCGTCAACTCTGCCATTAAATCTAATGCTGGTTCTCGATCAGAAAACTTGCTGGTGGGGGGCAGCTTTAGAAATTGTACGATCGCTTGGTTAATCCATTGAGCTACTTGCGGCACTTGATCTTCGGTGATCACAACAGTTGCAGCATGATAGGACAAAACTGAGGTTGTCGTGGTTGGATCGGCAGCGATCGCACTCTCAAAGGGCATTTCAACTAGCTTGCCCTCAGCCGCTCGGAGTCGCTGGGGATCGGTAGCTGGCTCAGCCAATATGACGACCATTGGCAACAAAATGGTTCGCTCGCGGAAACTATTGATCAGTGAAGTTAAATAGGGTTCTTGCTGCAAGATTAAACAGTCAATAGGCTGCTGTTGCAATTCAACGCATTCAAACAGCTCTTGCTCGGATTTAAACCGATTAACTCTGTAGCGATCGCTATTTAAAAAAGACATCAGAGACTGAGCGAGGGCATCAGAATCCAAGAGAGCTGAAATTACCAGTTGAGGATACACAACCGCAGAATAGCCAACAAACTAAATGGATAGAACGGTAAACTGACAAATTAGGAAGGATATTAAAAAGTAGCAGATCATAAAATCCCAAGAAATTTTAAGGTCAGTTTTAATCAATCTTAACTTTAAATAAACCATTAATTGTAATCAATTGTAATTAGCAACCCCATCCTGCTTGCTTTTATAACGCCATAATAAGTTAAGGCAACTTTATTTTGTGGGCAAAGGATACGGTCTTAGAGCTTTACATTAGTCCATCCTATCAGCCATCTTGAGAAGCTTAATTCTAAGTTTAGTTTGGCGTCCGTTTTGTCAGATCAAGCTGCTTGTAAGTTCACCTTATGATGATTGATAACTCTATAACTTGTTGCTAGTGCGATCGCTTTATTTTTGGAGTTAGCCTCCATTAAGCAATGCATACAACTCCTCTCCGTACGCTGATTGAGCCAGTTCCCACTTGTACGCAAGCTACCAGCTTAGCAACAGTTCTTCATGTTTTGCATCAAGAGGGAGCTGAACGCTTAGTTGTAGTTGATGAGCAGCAACATAGTTTGGGGTTGGTACGCCTTGCCAATTTGCTGCCTTACCTAGACTGGCCCGCCCTTGCTCGAAGTCGGCCTGCTAGTAAATCTCAGAGTCTTGAGTGGCAACAACCGCTGGCAGCGATCGATTTTCCTCTGGTGACGCCTCTCGTTTCATTATCGGCTGACTGGAGCCTATCGCAATTTTTCCTCTATCTTCAAACGTTGGCTCAGCCTGAAAGAGATTGGGCTGTCGTGGATGAAGACGGGCAATTTTTAGGCTTACTCAGTTACTCACGGGTGTTACAAGTTTTGGCACTCGACTTTCCGTCTAGCCCACCTACAACCCCGCGATCGCTCGATTTTTTACCTGCCTCACCTATAGACTCAGAAGCGCTCCAGACGGGTCGTTGGATTCTGACAACTCTACTAGATGTGTTGGATCAACTGCCACTGCCGTTGATGTTGCAAACGAGTTCTGGGCAAACCGTTTATCAAAATCAGCACTGGCAAGAGCAGTTTGCCCAACTGGCTCACCTAGAGGATTTTCACCAAGCTGCTGCCCCCCTCTTAAGTAGTGAAACCGTTCCTTTGCCCCTGAAGGCTACCTCTTTTGATCCTAGCCAGTCCTTTAAAGATCGCGATCGCCTGCTTTCTTCGTCTTTTAATCTGCCAACTCCAGCCAGCGCAAGGCCATCTTTTCTGGCAAATATTTCAGATGGAAATGAAACGGCTCAGCCAGCATCTAGCCAGCCAGACCAGATTCGACAAGGCATTGCTTTGCTCAGTCAACAGCTTTTAGCTCAGCAAACTCAGACGGCCCATCTAGCATCTCTCACGGCAACTCAGATTTACTGGCCCCGTGACCCCTCAACCCAAAGCAGCTCTGAATATTCGGAAGATTTGCTGACTTCAGAAACTGCGGCGATCGCTAGCTCTTGTCGCTCTGGCCCGACACCCGACACCTACATTTGTACTTGTCGTCTCCAGACAGACGAAGAGCAAGTGTGGCAACTCACCCGGCTTTCTCTCAATCTGCCAACCTGGGAACCCCCAACTTCAACGGCTTCAGCCTGGTTACCTGCCTCTAACTCTAGCCCGCAACCCGTTCAAGATCCTGCTGCTTTTCGTCTGGCAAACCTCACGATTGACTCACAGGCAACAGGCGATCGCGAAACCACTATTCAGACTCTCCTGCAATCGTCTGAGCAGTTATGGCTCGTAATGGCAGAAAATTGCACCGAGCAGCAACAAATCACCCGTGCTTTAGCCGCTAAAAATGCAGACCTCGTCCAACTAAACTTGCTCAAAGACGAATTTTTAGCTTGTATCAGCCACGAGCTTAAAACCCCACTTACGGCTGTTTTGGGGTTATCGAGTCTGCTCAAAGATCAAGTTTTAGGCAATCTCAATGAGCGTCAGGTGCGGTACGCCAAACTGATTTACCAAAGTGGTCGGCACTTGATGGCTGTGGTCAACGATATCCTTGACCTCACTCGCATGGAAACCGGGCAGCTAGAACTGTCTCCTGGCCCTGTGCATTTGCAACCTGTATGTACACGAGCGATCGAGCAAGCTTATCAGCAGCGTTTCCCTGATGATTCAAGTGCGACAACGCACAGCCTGACTGGCTCAGAGATTCCCTGCTCTTTTACGCTAGAGCCAGGTTTAGAAACCATCATTGCTGATGAGCCTCGCTTACGACAAATGCTAGTGAATTTGTTGTCTAATGCGCTCAAGTTCACAGACGCAGGGGGTGAGATCAAGCTTAGCGTCAACCGTTGGGAAGGTTGGATTGCTTTTACCGTTAGTGATACAGGGATTGGCATTGCCGCCGATAAGCAACACTTAATTTTTCAAAAATTTCAACAGCTCGAAAATCCCCTAACCCGACGATTTGAGGGTACAGGTCTGGGTTTGGTGATTACACAACGGCTCGCTCGCTTGCATGGCGGCGACGTTACCTTTTTCTCCCGCGAGGGCCAAGGCAGCCAATTCACCTTACTGCTACCACCCAGCCCACCGCAAATCTCCTTTAAAGACCAGCCACCTCACCCCCTGGAAACTCAACCCAATCGCTTGGTGCTGGTCGTTGAGTCAGTACCGCTGTTTATTGAGGAGATGAGCCAGCAACTCAGCAGTTTGGGCTATCGCGTTGTGATTGCTCGCTCCGGCCCAGATGCCCTCGAAAAAGCTCGACGGTTGCAGCCTTGTACTGTGCTTCTCAATCCGCTGCTGCCGCTGTTGTCGGGTTGGGATATCTTAACGTTGTTGAAGTCGGATGCTGAGACGCGTCACATTCCGGTGATAGTGACTGCCACGAATGCTGAGAAAGAACAGGCTGAAAAATATCAAGCGGATCGATTTCTATGCTTGCCAATTCAAAGTTCAACTTTGCAGCGGTGCTTGGCGCAGGTAACCGATTCGTCGGCTAGCAATGAACAAGCTTCAGCAAGCGCTCGTTTAACAATTTTGTATTTGAGTAGTCTGGAGGCAGCAGCTCAGCGTTCCACAGGGGACAAACAACCGTTGAGTCCGGATGGGCTTTCCTATCCCGGATGGGCGATCGCCAACAGCCTCAGCCATCTACTCCAACTCCAGCATCATCGCATTCTAGAAGCTGATGATTTAGAACAAGCAGAACTGCTGGCTCGCGTTTGGCACCCTGACGTGATTTTGCTCGATCGCGCCATTCCTAACCCCGCTAGCTACTTACAAGAATTGGCTCAGTATTCCTTTTTGGTATCGTTGCCGTTGGTGACACTAACCTCAGCCGCCACTGAAGCAGCGAACCAAATTTCGGGTCTGACGGTGTTTCCCTGTTTAGTGAGTGCGGGGTCAGCCACCGCCATGCCGATTAACCCAGAAGCCTCCGCTCTCATTCAAGCTATTCAAGTTGCAGTGGGCTTAAACTGGCAAGCCTCAGTCTTAGTGGTTGATCTGCTCGATTTGCCAGATTTAGGTGCCACAGCGATCGCCCCCACGTTCCCGATTGAACGAACGACTCCCCAAGCAACCGATTGGCTTCCGACCCTGATTCAGTACTTGCATAGCGCTGGTCTCAAGGGTTTACTAGCTCGATCTTGGGCTGAAGTCACTCGCCAAATTCACCATCAGAGTGTGGATCTGATCTTGATCTGTGTGCGCGGCAATGGTCAGGCGACACCCCTAAGTCAGGTGGCGATCGCGCTACAAAACCTCAACACTCAACTCCCGATCGTGGTGCTCGATCAACGGGTAAAACATGCGTCTAGCCAAGCGACAGAGAGCCGTTCCGCTCAGGAATCTGAAGAAATGCACCGCTTGATGAGCCAACTACAAGCGATCGCTACTCAAGTTTTGGCTGACTCTGGCTCGATGGATGAGTTGCTCGCTCAAATTCACCAAGCTTTACGCCAGCGTCCTACTCACGACTAGCGAGATGCTTTGATTAACAGCAATCCGCCCGTGCCTAAGCCCACCAAAATCGGTAGCCAACCTGCCAGAAAAGGTGTAAACACCCCTGTTTCCCCAAGCGCGTTACTGACAAAAGCCAGCAAGTAGTAGCCAAAAATAATCAAAACACTAATGCCAAATCCGGTAGAAGGGTTGGTACGGCGAGTTGTACTGCCCAAGGCTGCACCCACTAGCCCCAAGGCGATGCAAATAAACGGTAGAGCTAGCTTTTGTTGAATGCGGACTTTGTATTTTTGGATATCTTTGGTACTTCCCCCTTGTTGCTCTAGCAGTTGAAGCCGCTCTCGCACTTGCATGATATTCATTTGGTCAGATTTGCGGTTTTTACTAGCCAAATCAAGCGGGGCACGGGGCAGTCGCAATTGATGGCGCTCAAACTTCAGCAGGTTTCGCGATGAGCCATCAGGAGCAACGATATAAATAGTCCCATCGAAAAAATCCCAAGTGCTTTGATTAGGATTCCAAATGGCTGATTTTGCTGAAACGATTTGATTCAGGTCTTCTTTGGAGAAATCTAAAATCGTCAAATTTTGCATTTGTTGCCCATCAAAATCGTGGGCATAAAAAAGCCTTACTAACTGTTTGCCTGAAAATTCTTGATAGAAAATATTCTTTTCTTGAAAAGCTAGTTTGTCTTGTTGCAGTGCTTCTTCAAGAATCGTTTCAGCGCGATAATTGCTATTTGGCACTACCACTTCATTCAGCCAAAAGGTAATACTCGTCGCTAAGATGCTGACCGCGATCGCTGGCACCATGAGTCGATAAACACTGACACCGCAACCTCGCAGGGCAATAATTTCGCTATCTCCTGACAATCGGCTGTACACCATCAGCGTCGCCAACAAAATCGCCATTGGCAGCGATAAGGTGACAAAGTTGGGCATTTGCAGCAAAAAGATTTCGATCGCGGTTGCAAAGGGAATTCCAGCATCAGTGATTTTTTGCACCAAATCAAAAAAGACGCCAATCACCAACCCCAGACCCGAAAAAGCTCCAACCCCAAATAAGAAGGGTGGCACTAATTCTTTAATCAGGTATCGATCCATCACAGATGGCCTAAGCATTTTTAGCTCCTGACAACACCAAGGGAGAAGGCTACTGAAGTCTAGATGTGTTGGGCTGTATACATCCTAGCGACCGTAGGGCCGTGGATAAGCGTAGCGAAGATTTTCGGCACGGTAGATATTAAAGCGCTGCACAACCACCCCGCCCCGTCGGATTGGTACCTCGGCAATTTTTTCGAGGCTGTCAAAAAAAGGCTGATATTTTTCAAGGGTGTTTCTGCCCTTAAAGCGCTCTGAGGTAATGTAAAGACCACTTTTGCCGACCCAATCTTGAGCATCAGACCAAAAGGCAAAGCCGCGCAAGTCTTCGCACAAGCAGGTGATCGGTTTGTGGCTGATCGGCTCTAGCGCCATCGCAATTTGTCCACCCAAGAAATAGCGATTGGTAAACACAAAATCTGCCGTGGCTAGGCTAGTTTGCAACTGCGGCGACTCGATAAACCCCTGACGTAGTTGTTGAATATCAACCAGTTCGGTAGAGGGGTCATTTTCGGGTGACCAAAACCCTCCAAAAACAGCGTACTGACTTGGCTTTTGGACAATTCCCAGAGTCAAGTGGAGCAGGGCAATAGTCATCAAGATCCCGGCGATCGCACCGGAACCAACCAACCATCGCTGAACGGTTCGGGGGGCTTGTTGGTGCCAACGTGCAGCTTGTTGCCCCAACAATAAAGTTGCCGTCCAAAATCCGGGCATAGGCCAGGTGGGTAAAATTTGCTGATAGCCGCCAATGAGGGTGAACCCCAGCATCAACGGTAGTGACATCCACAGCACCAACAACTGCTTGTTTCGGAGCCCCTGAGCCTCTGGGTCTTGTGCAGATCTCGATTTCGGGCGTACCCACGCGATCGCCTGCTCTATGGCTCGACGCAAACTCACCCACCACAGCGGCAACCCCAACGATGGGAACAGGTAAGCCACTCCCAGCAACCAAGTATCTAAAAGACCTGTGAATTCATAGCGATCGTGCGGAACCGCTCGCCCCGACTGAAACCGAAACGATACCCAATCATGCTGCCAGTTCCACCACAAAATCGGCGAAATGGTAATGCCAAACAGCAACACACCGAGCAGCGTCCAAGAAGACCACAAAGCCCGTCGATGCCGAGGACTGGTGAGACAAAACCCAACCAACCCCAGCCCCAAGATAAACCCGTGATATTTGCCTAAGCAGGCAAACCCGACCAGCACACTCAACAATGCTAACCGCGAACTCGGATGGTAATCGGGTCGTCGGAAAAACTCGACTGCCGCTACGTAGAGCGTTGCCCCCCAAAACAACATCAAGGGGGCATCAGGGACAGTGAGCGCACCAAAGGCAACTTGAAAAATTGGCACTAGAGTAGCGATCGCCAAGGTCAAGGTTGCCACGCGTGCCGAAAATAGGGTGGCACTGGTGAGGTACAAAAACACCAACGCCCCGGTATACAACAACAGTGTGCCAATCCGGATCGTTAGCTGCGACACCTCTCCGGTCAGCCACGGCCCCAAGGCGGTACTCACACCTACTAGCAGCGGGTGGTCAAAATAACTCCAGGCCGGATGCAGGGTATAGACATAGTAGTAGGCTTCATCAAAACCGGGCGCTAACCAAGTTGCGATCGCGGCTCGCATGAGCAACCCACCTACCAACAAAAAGACGACCCACTGGTTGAGTCTGTGGGTCAACCACTTCTGCGCTGCTTGCATCACCGACGACCTGTTTGAGAAATGCGGAAGAGTTGATAAATGCCTGCCTCAGCCACGGGTTGATATTGCGCCGGGTTCACTTGAGCAGCCTGTAACGCCCTTTCTGAAGCAATCACCAACGCTGAATCTGGCGGAGCAGGGGGAGCGATCGCTTGCTCAATTTCAGCCAATGCTGACTCAGGTTGCATCAAAAAGTTGATCGGCTTTTGGGTATAAAACACCAAGCTCGGTTTATGAAATCCTTTCACAATCATAAACAGCGGCTCTCCCGGACGTTCTGCTTGCACCGCAGCTTGGGCAATTTGCCGTAAGGGTAGTTGTCGCTCCGCATCGACAATCGCCGAAACTGGAGTCACCACCAACAATAGGAACGCCGCAAAACCGACCAAACTCACACCCCAAAACCAGTGAGCACGACGAGTGACCAAGAAGCTGATCCCGGCGATCGTACTAAGGCCCCAAATCACTGCCCCTAGTTCACCTAGCCCCGATTGTTGAATCCGCACTGCAAGATTGGGCATCGTTGGGTCATCTCCCAACCAGTGAGGGCTATAAAACGACACCACTGCTAACAGCAAGCAAATCCCGATTCCAGCCAGAGTATGCAGGTTTAAGTTGCGTGAGGGGCGATCGCGTTGAGCACGGGTAATTTGGTCGCTCCACCACAAGCCCACCAATATTGCCGCTGCCGGTATTGAGGGGAGGGAATAGCTGAAATATTTTGTCGCAGCGATCGTAAAAAAGCCCAGCACGACCGCAAACCAAAATCCGGCAAATAAGCCTAAGTGGGTGGCACGAGGCTGTTGTTGCCAACGTTGCCGTCGTTGCAGTTGGAGTCGGGCGATCGCAGTCGGTAAAAAGATCGACCACGGTAAAAAGCCCACCAACACCACTAAAAAGTGAAAGTACCACGGCCCCTGGTGCTGGTTGACAACACTCGTAAACCGCTCCAGGTTGTGATAACCAAAAAACGAATTGATGTAGGCTTCCCCATTCGCCAAGGTCACCAAGATAAACCAGGGCAAGCTGATGCCTAGCACGATCGCTGCGCCACGCAACAGTCGTAGTTCACGCAGTACTTCTTTAAACTTGCCAACATAAAGCAGAAACGCCCCCACAATCATGGCAGGCAAGACTACTCCTACCGGCCCTTTCGTCAAGACTGCCAAGGCCAACAACACATAGCAGAGGAGATACCAGCGATCCTGTATTGAGCGTTTTTCAGGTTGGGCGTACCCGATAAAGAATGCCAGCAGCGATCCTCCCATGCAGGCACTCAACAGCATATCTGAGTAGCCTGTGCGCCCAAAGAAAAAGGTGTAGGGGTGCAGCGCTACCATCGTCGCCCCTAGCCAAGCGGTCAACCACCCTTGAGCGCGATCGCTGGGTTCTACAGTTGCTAGCTCTGGAGATGCACTGAGGGTTTCTCGATTCAGTGGGATGGGTTGAGTTGGAATCCCAAACCTCCGGAGGGTATAAAAACAGAAACCTGATAAGGTCAAACCTGCTAACGCTGAGGGCAAACGTGCCGCCCATTCATTCACACCAAACGTCTTAAAAGCGATCGCCATCAGCCAGTAAATCAGGGGTGGCTTGTCGAAGCGAGTTACTTCATTAAAGTAAGGTGTAATCCAATCGCCCGTCACGGTCATTTGTCGAGCTGCCTCAACAAACAACGGCTCGGTCTCATCAATTAAACCAATGCTGCCCAAACGCCAGAAAAATACAATCCAACCAAGCAAGAGCAACCAACCGATTGACAGCCCCCACAACAAACCAGGGCGTTTCTTCCAATTATTTAGCCAATCCACAGTACGGCGACCCACACTCAGTTTTATTACCATTCAGGCAGAGATTATCAAGCACGACTATTCAGACGCTCTACAAAAAGCGACGGAAAAAGTCACCCGAAGTTCTCCAGTATTATCATCTCAGAGACAGAGCTTTGACTTCGATCAGACTTCAGGATGAAAAAAGGGGTGCAGCCAAGCCACACCCCTCTTAAATTTCATTCGGTTTCAAGTCAAGTAGTTTCGGATCGCCTGTCAGGGCAATGCGATCGCCCTTAAGGAAGCATTACCGCCCTAACGTAGCGATTTCTAGGGCTGTAGATTCAACTGCCACTCTGAATTTTGGTCATTCCAAGCTGGTTCCGCCGTTTCACCCACCACAAATGGCCCCCAATATTGTTGAGAACCGTCCTGAGCAAAAGCAACCAATACATCACCCGGACGCAGTTGCACGCTTTGATCCGGCAAGGACAGCTTTAAGCCCTTCAGACTGCCTTCGCCGGGGGCAAAATCCCAATGGGCAGGTTGACCGTAGTAAGTTGCGGCACTCGCTCCTTTTGTAGAGGCTGAGCGATTGTCTGTTTTTTGAGATAACAGCGCCACCCGGACAGGATGATCGGTTTGGTTGCTGACCCGCAGCCCACCTGGCTCTGAGGTGACTGAGAGACTCGGCGGTAAGCTATTGGCGGCCTGTCGAATGGGCTGGTCTTGCGGCAGCGAAATGGTCGCTGGGCGTGCCAAAGCTGGCTCTGTCGGGGTTGCCGACGATCGCGCCGCCGACACCGTGGCAAGCCCTTGGGACATCATGGCTGTCTCTGAGCTGACTGGCCCGACTGAAACGCCTACCTGCAACCACCCTGAGGCGATCGCAGCGGCTCCCAAGAGCGCCCCTCCAGCTAAAAGTGCGATCGCCGGATAGGCAATGAACTTAATTCCTTTATCTACTTGACTCGGTGCCATACTCGATCCCCACCCTTGATATAAAAATTTGACATATCCGGCTGCACTCATGAGCCGAAGCACCAGACGCTTATACTGAAAAGCTAAGACTCAGCTTGAAACTTAGCGGCTATTCAATAGCACTATTTGCACTCCTCATGCAAAATACTCGCCTCAACAATTTAGTAGATGGAGCCTTGGGACAGTTGGACAGGTGGTTACGTAACCCTTGGCGACGGCTCTCGCTCCTTGTTATCAGTTTGCTGTTCGGTATTTTTCTAGGAACCGCAATTCCCACAACCACCGGGCAAGTTGCCACTTGGGATATCGTGGCAGCCGCTATTTTGGTGCTGTTTACCGAAGTAATCAGTTGGGTCGTTTATCGCCGCAGCCAAGGAACCACGCGATCCCTGCTGCTAGAGACCTCAAATGCCGTCAAACTTGGCCTCATGTATGGCATGTTTGTGGAGGCATTCAAGATTGGTAGTTGAATGAACGATGCAGCAAAACAGGCCGTACTCTCAGTTAGAGCTAAGCCAGATTCTGCAAAACTGGGTGGCGGGGCAACTTCCCACACCAGCCATAAAACGACAGCTCGCCACCTGGATTCTTGCCGATCAAGCCAGCGCTCAGGCATTTGGCATCAAACCCGATAACGTCAGCCAAGTCATCGAAGCGCGATCGCAACTGCTCTTGGCTGTCTATCCAGCGCTAAAACAGTTGTGTCAGGACACCTTGCATTTACCCGTCGTTCCTTGGGAAACCTTATGGAACTTATGGATACCCTTAGCTTGCCAACTAGCAGCTTGCCGTCAAGTGTTACAGCGCCCCTTAATTCAGGGCATTTTAGGCGTACAGGGAACGGGCAAAACAACTCTAGCTACACTTTTGAGCCTGCTGCTTAGCCACTTAGGGTATCGCACGCTTAGCTTCTCGCTCGACGATTTGTACAAAACTTATACAGAACGTCAGCGTCTAAGTATCGCAGACCCTCGGTTAGTGTGGCGTGGCCCACCGGGAACTCATGACGTTGATTTGGGTTGTAGAGTTTTAGACGAAATTCGTCATGCGGCTCCACAAGCCCCCGTTCAAGTTCCGCGATTTGATAAGTCTGCTATCAATGGAGCAGGCGATCGCACAGAGCCAGAAATTGTCGAGGGTGTCGCAATTGTGCTGTTTGAAGGTTGGTTTGTCGGGGTAAGACCGATTGACCCAGCAGCTTTTGCTACTGCACCACCTCCGATTGTAACCGAAGCCGACCGCGAGTTTGCGTCCGAGATGAACAGTAAATTGCAAGACTATTTGCCGTTGTGGCAGCGGCTCGATCGCCTTCTCGTGCTCTATCCTACCGATTACCATCTGAGTCAACAATGGCGACGCCAAGCCGAGCAACAAATGATCGCGAGCGGCAAATCAGGCATGAGTGCTACGGAGATCGATCGCTTCGTTGAATACTTTTGGAAAGCACTGCATCCAGAATTATTCGTCCGACCTTTACTGAGCGATCCCCAACATACTGACCTCGTAGTAGAAGTAAACCGCGATCGCTCCATTAAAGCCATCTATCGTCCCCAAGATCGTCTTTAGGATTTAGGTTGAACCCAACGAAATTGATAAGCATCAGATTCGGCTCCCCAAACCTGACGACCTTGAGCATCAAATCCGCGATCCCAGGTATCCATCCCGTCTGTCCACAACCGCACTCGATTGGTGATGCGCACGGCACCCCGTACCCTGGCAGGGCAACCATCTACAGGAGTTCGCCCCAAGTATTCATCTTCGGAGCGCTTTAACCAAACACTACAGACAGGCGTCCCTAAGTCTCTCAGGGTGATTTGGCGATCGCGTTTAGGCCGCTGACAAAACCCTGCCCAAGTCTGCATTTGCTCAGGCTTAAAGGATAACGACTCTACAGTTTTGCTGTCTCGGCTTGGAGCAATGCGTAAAAAGCGCTGACGATACGGCTGGTCAAGTTTCTCGGCTAATGCCTGCTCTTGATAAAGAAACACCACCGGGCGATCGCGCTTGGCTAGGGAAGCGTCTTGCACCTGGACTTGGCAGGTCGTCATCTGCACTCGCGAGATCTTTGGGTTACTAGCGGCCTGGGCTGACGTATCCATCACACCTACTAAGTGATTCACCACCTCATCTACTTGCTGAGCCATCGACGGCATCGGCACTGAGGTTTGCCCCCACCCAGGTGATACAGTGATCACCCCAGTCGTGCTTAAGATTCCTACTATCGTCGCGATCGCTTTGGTTTGCTTCACAAGCACCTCTCCCTCTCAGCTTGTTACAGAACTTAATCCCTGTCTTGATCCCCAGTCTCAGCGGTTTAGCCCCGATCGCCCACCAAGCTCAGCAACCGTCAGCGGTAGAATTTTTTGAGGGGAACGATCGCCTCTCTGAATTAAAGCCGCTTAAAATCTGCCCATTTATCGTCATTTTTGAAGCTTGAGGAGACCTATTGTGACCGCTGAGTCGATCAACTGTGCCGAAGCCTGTGTCAACGGTTGTATCTTAGGGGATCAATGCCCCAACTTGCAGTATAAAGAAGCTGCAACTAAATTTATTGCTGAAAACTCCCTAGACCGGATGCTAGAAATTGCTGAAGAGCGGGCACGACGGCGATTGGCAGAACCTCCACAGTGGGTTTTTCCTGACTTCCCCACAGAATCATAAAATTCACCAGAAGCGATCGCCCCTCATTGTCCCTGATCATTAGTTGCTGTTGATGGTTCGGCTGATGCTCTCCTATTGTCTGTATCAGCAGCAAGTCAGCTAAATGCACCCCTTCTATGGCAATCTGGGAAAGAGAGAGAACCACTAATTTTTTGCTGTAGAAGTCAGCCATCAGCGTATGCAAACCCTGCCCACGCCAACTATTACCTCAGCCAACCCTGGTCAAACTTCGGTTGAGACCACCATTCAACGCCGCAAAACTCGCCCCGTCCCTGTGGGTAATGTCACCATTGGCGGAGGTCATCCAGTCGCTGTGCAGTCGATGATCAACGAAGACACGCTGGATATCGACGGCTCCGTGGCAGCCATTCGTCGCTTGCATGAAATTGGCTGTGAAATCGTCCGGGTGACCGTCCCTAGCATGGCTCATGCTTACGCCCTCAAAGACATTAAGCAAAAACTAATCGACACTTACCAAGCCGTACCCCTGGTGGCTGACGTACACCACAACGGCATGAAAATCGCCCTGGAAGTCGCCAAGCACGTTGATAAGGTGCGGATCAACCCAGGTCTCTACGTTTTTGAAAAACCCAAGAGCGATCGCAGCGAGTATAGCCAAGCTGAATTTGATGAAATTGGCGAGAAAATTCGCGAAACCCTAGAACCTCTCGTCATCTCCTTGCGTGACCAAGGCAAATCAATGCGGATCGGTGTCAACCACGGTTC
>CBIHQL010000010.1:0-20564 GCA_966211855.1 uncultured bacterium | reverse complement strand
TAGGGTTAGCGATCCCATCCGTTGCAGTTGGTAGTCTAACTGGTGGGCGGTATAGCAATAGACTCGTTCTTCGGGCTGGTAGGTCGTAAACAGTGAGCTAATCGCGTAATGAGCGGCAACCTGCTCTAAGGTAATTTGCGCCGTGGCGACTAAGTGCCGATAAACGCCAGAACCATGCCGAAAATGCTCAATATTGCTAGGGGCTGTGCCCAAACGCTTGATGAAGCCTTTCTCTAGCTGCAGACCCGCGACATCTCCCGCTAACTCTAAGGCTCGCGCTGCATAGCGGAGAATTTGCACGCCTTCCGGGCGAGAGAGTTCTTCAAAAAACCAACCGCAACTCGTATACATCAGCAGGGCGTGGCGTTGCATTTCTAGCAGACGCAGGGCATCGACTTGATCGGCAGGGGTGAGTTTGCGGACTCGATGCTGAGCTAAGAAACTCTCAACATTGCTAGCGCTGCGATCGCGAACTACCTGAATATAAGCATCCCGTGCTTTCCAGGGGTCACGGAAAAACTTCTGACCTTGTTCGTCGTAAACCTTAATCAGTTGATCTCGCAGCCAATCTAAGGCATCTCGCAGCGGTCTGCGCCACTTTTGATGCCACGCTCCTCCGCCCCCACAGCCACAATCGGCTTGCCAGCGATCGACTCCATGAGAGCAACTCCAAGCAGTGACAGGCTTGAGTTCAACTTCCCAAGTCGGAGTATTGATGCTCAGGTAATGGGCAAAGTTGGTGACTGTCCAGCCCCGGCGAGCAAACTCACTTAAAAAGGCATAGGCAAGGGTTTTTTCGGTGCCACCTTTGTGATGCCCAAAGGTTTCGCCATCAGTCGCGACCGAGAGTAGCTGGGCGGGACGGTGATCCCCACGCACGGCTTGACCGACCCGCCCCACAAAATGGTTTGAGTTGAACAGCACGTCACTAAAGCCCATATCCCGCGAGATCGGGCCATCGTAAAAGAAAATGTCGAGGTAGTCTCGATTGCGATCGCCTCCTGGCAAAAAGCAACGATAAGGCCGTGTCGTATCAATTTGGCCTCCCCCCACTTCTACCCATTTGGGATCCGAGTCATAATCGCTGGGGATCAACCGACAGCGCTGGGCTTGCGAAGGCGCGAGGACGATGAAGCGTATTCCTTCTGCAATCAATGCTTGGATTGTCGGGTAATCAACTGCGGTTTCTGCCAACCACATGCCTTCGGGATCGCGACCAAAATGTGAGCGAAAATCTGCCTTGCCCCAACGGATTTGCGTATATTTGTCGCGCTCGTTCGCCAGAGGCATGATGATGTGGTTATAAACCTGGGCGATCGCGTTTCCATGCCCATTCAAGCGCTCACAACTCTTGCGATCGGCTTCTACAATCCGCTGATAAACCTCGACATCATAGCGTTCTAGCCAGTTCATCAGCGTAGGGCCAATGTTGAAGCTCAGATACTCATAGTTATTGGCGATCCCGATGACTTCGCCTTGGTCATTGAGCACCCGCGCAAAGGCATTGGGGCGGTAGCACTCATGATGAATGCGCTCGTTCCAATCATGAAAAGGAGCAGCACTCGGTTGGCGCTCGATCGCATCTAGGTAAGGGTTTTCGCGAGGTGGCTGGTAAAAATGACCGTGGACAGTGACATAAACTCCCGTGGCCACATGCAGGGGATCACTGCCAGTCGTTGTTTGATCTACCTGCATGGAAGCAGCAAACTGATCAGCAACCGACTCAGAATCAGCGTGAAGCATAGCCTGAGGATCTCCCCACGCAGAAGTGGAGGTGTGAGTGTCAGAAGTCATGAATTGATGTCCAAATACTAAAAAATGGCAGCAAAACCAAAGGGGCAATAATGATTGACCTAGCGATCGCGCTCAGTTAAGCGAGGCCAATCTTACAAAGAGGTGAGACGAGTGAAAATCTGTATTGTCGAAAAGCAGCCTAACTCCTAGCCCATAACGAAATTTGAGAGTTGGCAGCTCACAACCAAGGTTGCAAAATCGAATCTAAAGAGTCTGGAAGGCAATATACCTGAAATTCCTAGAGAGCAAAATCACGCTAAAAGCTCATCTTGCTAATCGGTGCCTGAGCCTTGAGAATTAGGTGTAATTGGGGATCACAGCTAGAACGGAAGTTTAGTGCAGTCAACGATCGGGCGATCGCGGCACCTGAGAACTACGACCTAAACTGATTGAAGCGCAAACCCCTGCTTGACTGAGCTTTAGCGCTAAAAGCTGCAATAAGACTTGATGAACTGTAGCAAAGCAGCAATCTTTCGTTACAGCTAGGCAATTGAGAATTACTGTAGAAATCCGGGAAACTTTGAGAAACCGAGTACTCTAAAGTCGAAGTTTCTCATAGTTCCACACTGACACTCATCTGGATGACTATCAAAGATACTATTTTTACGGGATTACTCCTCTTCATTCCAGTCTCGATCGCAGCCCACTTTTTACACTGGGGATCGCTGGTGGTGTTTATCACCGCTGGGTTAGCGATCTTACCGCTGGCGGCTTGGATGGGGACAGCCACTGAAGAAATTGCAGTCGTAGCAGGGCCATCTCTGGGAGGTCTACTCAATGCCACTTTTGGTAACGCAACCGAATTAATTATTGCCTTAGTCGCTCTAAATGCTGGCCTAATTGATGTGGTGAAAGCAAGTTTGACGGGGTCGATTATTGGCAATCTCTTGCTGGTGATGGGGTTGTCGATGTTGCTAGGAGGCTTGCGCTACAAAGAGCAAGAATTCCAGCCGATTGTGGCGCGAGTCAATGCTTCATCCATGAACCTGGCAGTAATTGCGCTGCTCTTGCCCACCGCGATGAATGTCACCTCTAGCGGTATTTCAGAACCAACTATCCAAAGGCTATCGATCGCCGTTGCCTTTGTGTTGATTTTGGTTTACGGTCTCACGCTGCTGTTTTCGATGCGTACCCATACTTATTTGTATGACGTAGGCTTAGCAGAGATGGAACCTGGAGAACTTGCAGATGCGAACCTTGCGCCTGAGTCTGAAGCCCATGAAGTTAATTTGTGGTTGTGGATTGGGGTATTGTTAGCAGCCACCATCTTTGTCGCGATCGAATCGGAATTGCTAGTAGATACGTTAGAACCAGCGACAAGCCGTTTGGGGTTAACTCAACTATTTACGGGGGTGATTTTGCTGCCGATCATCGGTAATGCCGCAGAACACGCTACAGCCGTGACCGTTGCCATGAAAAACAAAATGGATCTCTCTGTTTCAGTCGCGGTTGGCTCTAGCTTACAAATTGCCTTGTTTGTTGCTCCAGTGTTGGTGTTGGCTGGTTGGCTGATGGGCAAACCCATGGATTTGGACTTTAACCCGTTTGAATTGGTTGCTGTAGCAGTTGCTGTGCTGATCGCCAACTCTATCAGTTCTGATGGTCGCTCAAACTGGCTAGAAGGAACTCTACTGCTTGCTGCTTATGTAGTTTTGGGGCTGGCCTTTTACTTCCACCCTCTCATCGCAGGGATTGGCTGATTTCTTATAAAAAACCCCTCTTCACGCTGGAGAGGGGTTTGAATAAACATTTAGCTTGAATCTGCGCTCAAAGCTCAACTAACGTTGCATGTGTTGTTCCATTAAGGCTTTTGCTCTCGGCTTAAACAGTAGATAGAACAGAGACTCTAGATACCGCAACATATCCTCGCGATTCTCTTGTGAGGTGTAGTTCCAGAAGCCGTAGATTTTGGCAAGCGATAAAAGTCGAGTTGTGTGAATCTTCCAAGTGTAGGTACTGTACACCCGCTCGATCCCACGATTGGAAATCTCATTCCAATAGTCGGGGTTCTGGTCACACTTCGAGACAAACTCCAGAATTTTATCGGCTGTCTCTTCTAGGTGGGTGGGGTTGATGTAAAACCCATTGACCTTATCTTGAATGATTTCTAGAGGGCCACCAAACTGCGTTGCAAAGGTAGGCAAGCCGGAGATCATGGCTTCGAGAATGGTTAGACCAAAGGCTTCAAATAAGGCGGGTTGCACAAAGATGCCTTGGTGATCGGCAAGGACGCGATAAATTTCTCCAGAGTCACTCTTGGGTAGGCGTACCCCTAACCACCGAACTTTGCCATGCAGATCATATTCATCAATGATCCGATAGAGTTTTTCCATCTCGCTGGCTTCTTCGTGATCTGAAGTATCTTCGACGCGCAATTTACCCGCTACCAAAATTAAATTGCAGCGCTCTTGCAAATCTTTACTTCGCCCAAAACACTCAGCCAACCCCGTCAAGTTTTTAATCCGGTCTAGACGAGCCATTGAAAATAGGGGCCGCTTGCTGGGGTCGTCCAGTTTACCGTAAACCTGTTCTGGATCTTCTAGAGTAAACAGCAAATCTTCTAAGCGCTCGCGATCGTCGGGTAAGCGATCGCGGGTGCGTGTGTAGGGGAAGTAAACAGATTCATTGACTCCGGGTGGCACGACATTGAATTTGGGGCTGAACAGCTCAATGCCATTGACAACGTGGTACAGCTCCGGCATCGTGAAACATTTGTAAGACTCGTACTGCCCTACACTGTCAGGAGTTCCCACAATTTCTTGGTAGGTACTGCTAATGATGAAATTAGCTGCATTCATGGCAATCAAATCTGCCGTGAATTGCAACGAGAAGTGGTACTGGTCTTCAGAATCTTGCCAGTACAAGTTACTGAACAAATACTTCGATTTTTCAAGGGCATGGGCAACGTTACACTGAGTCACTTTCAGGCGTCGAGCTAGCAAGAAAGCAACCAAGTTACCGTCTGAATAGTTGCCCACAATTAGGTCAGGCCGTCCTTGAAATTCTGCTAGCAATTCACGCTCAGAATCGATCGCATAGGTTTCTAAATAAGGCCAAATCTCAAACCGTGAAATCCAGTTTTGGGTCAGCTTAGGATTGTAGTCGCGGAATGGTACGCGCAGAATCCAAGCATTGTCTGTACCGTGAACTTTCTCTAAACGTTGATTACAGCGGGTGCCATCACTGTTGGGAATCAACCGACTGAGAATGATCACCTTTGGCTGTACTTTTGACACATCTAAGCCAGCCAAGGTTAGATCTTCTTGCAATTGTTTTTCTAAGCTTTTGGCCTGGTCAAGCACATACACTACTTGACCACCCGTGTCAGGCCGACCTAAAACGCCTTCTTGCCCAAACCAGCCGTGGGGCGAGACTAGCACCACCCGAAAGACCATCGGAATTCGCGAGATAAACGCTTCTAGGGTTTGGTGATCAGGAGAGTCGATCAGCTCGTCAAGTAATTCTAAGGTTTCGCGGACTCGACCAGCGGTATTGCCCCAACCGGGCTCAAACCCCATCGCTTGTAAATCAAATCGAAACGTTTCATAGGCTTCATCACTAGGACGGCGGCCCACAAAAGCTAAGGCTCGCTTAATCTGGTCAGACAGCTCCCGCTGGTTCTTGATCCGTTCATTAATCAGCAATTGAGTTCCATTGTGGCGATGGAGGCTCAAGAATCCAAATAAGGCTGCTAACCAATCTTGAGGAGCTTGAAATAATTTACTAGATAAGAAACGATTGAGAAATTGAACGCCTTTACCAATATTTTTAGGGTCACGAATCGTCGGAGAGTAGTCATAGAATGGTTGAAAATCTAGCTCTAAGACATCTCCTTCATTAGGGTGAAATCGATTGACGAGTAAATCTCTTAAATCTAGAAGCTCCTGAACTGTCATGCTGTCAACAGCTAAGTCTTCTTCTGAAAGCCGAAAGATTTCTTGGCTAGCGATTGTGGGGCGCACAATGAAGCAAAAGCTGCCTTCAGCCAAAATAATTTCTTGCGTATAGTCAATCAGTTTCCCCAGTTGAGAGGCGTGAGCAAATTGGTCAGGCTTTTGATGATTGTTGCAGTAATTTGTAAATGCACTCAAAATTTCGTTGCGTAATAAATAGCGATGCTCTTGCTGGCGTAGATCTCGTAAGAATTGCCGCAGATCAGTCTTCTCATTGCTATTCAAAACGGCCTGAATCAGTTCAGACATGTCAACTCCCTTTTATCACTCGCTCAGTGTTAAATAAGAAATTCATTCAAATCTCGCACTCAACTTAAAGGACAGTCTGATTAAGATGCGATCGCCTTTAAGAGCGACTCTAGGCAAGATTTGAACTCAATAATCGTACTCAGAAGCCACTTAAAAAGCGGGCTACGGTTGCGCCCATGATTGAGTCGAGAAATCATCAAAGTGTGGGTAAACAAGTAGATATTGATTTCTCAATAAGTCATCAGGCGACTCTGAGGATGAACCCTGAATCTGAGCTAGAAACAAGGCGCGTCGCCTTGAGTTATAGCGTGGTTTGAGATCAGCAAGCCTCCCTCTAAAGTGCGAATCAGCCGACTGTTAATTCATCTGCATACAAAAATGACTACGCAGTGACACGCAGCTCTGGACGCCGATCTCCAGGTTTTGAGCACCTGCTTCTAAATTCGCTCAGGTTCCTCAAGAGATCCGTAAAGCTACGAACTTCAAACATAAATTTCTGATGAATCTCTTGAAAAGCTAGAATTCTAAAGGATTTTTACTTGTTGCGATCGCAGGCTCCGACGTAAATCGCGCGCACTTCGGGACTAAAAACAATCAGGTCGTCGTGGCTGAGATCCCAAACTTGACGTTTGCGACCGTTGATTAACAACCCATTGGTGCTCCGTTTGCCATTGATGGTGCCGTCCATAATTTGGTAAATATAGGTGCCATCAGTGCGTGAGAGCCGTACTAGAGTAGCGTGCTGGCGAGAGACAAACTGCGAATAGAGCCGCAAATCGCATTTAGGGTCGCGGCCTACGGTGTAAAAGGCTTTGTCTAGACTGATCTCGCGTCTGCCTTGCTCATCTTCTAGCACCAACTTAGGTTGCAAGCTGGCTTGAAAGATGGAGGGTTGAGCAGTAGTAGCATCCGTCTTGTTAGCGATCGCTTGGTCTTCTAAGGGGTTATCTTCAGAGAAACCACGACCATACCAAGCAGGGTTAGTCGTTGGTTCTTTGTACGCCAACCCAGAGCGCTCTAAAGCACAAGTGCGACCATAGCTAGCAATGGGGTCATTGGGTTCAAGCTCTAGTGCTCTGTCGTAACTAGCGATCGCCTCGGGATAACGTTCTAATTCAACCAGTGCGTTACCCCGATTGCACCAAGCCACTTGAGAATCAGGCTTTAACCACAACGCCTTGTCATAACTAGCGATCGCAGGTTCATATTGATGGAAGCCATGCATGAGCGCGTTGCCCCGGTTCTGCCAAGCTTGGTAATGCTCAGGCTTCAACAGCAAAACCTTGTCATAGCTGGCGATCGCTGCCTTATAATCGCCGAGACCGTATTGCAGCGCTTCACCCCGATGATGCCAAATCTCACAGGCAACTTCTTGAGGAGGGCGGAGTTGCAACGCCTTGTTGTAGCTCGCGATCGCGTTTTGGTAGATGCCTAAATGCTCAAGCGCTAAGCCACGCTCATACCAGACCTCAAAACAATCTGGTCGCACTTGCAGCACCTGGTTATACCTTAGAACTGCCTGCTCGTAGTCTTGAGACGATGCAAGCAGCAGCCCCTGACGAAACCACGCCAAGGCATCACCGTGAAGCGGAAGTTGACCAGTCTCAAGCATGGCTCGATTCGCTAAACTAACTGAGCAACAGTCTTGCTAAGTGTTGAACTTAGAGCAGGCCGAGAAACAATGGGTTAATCTACAGATTCTTGTTCTTAGCCAAACAAAAGAGTATGAGCTTTTTACTAGTATACGTACACTGTCAGGAAGATGGCTCCGTCTAGAGGCGAAAAACTTAATAGTCTTGATATAGCCCTTTGCCTCTTAAGAGCAATTTTACTGACGAAATCATTCAAAAATGCTGGGAGAAATTACAGCAAAGCCTGAAATTCAGGGTATTTCTGCATACTGTTAAAAATTGGCTCGGTTTTAGCCATAATTCGATGCAGATTGGGGCTGAGATCAAAAGCTCGGTATAAATTTTTGACAGTGAGTTCTAGATTGCCTTGGAGAGCAAAACAGCAGGCTTTGCCATACCAAGCATTTGGGTTAAAAGATTCACTATTGAGAGAATGTTCAAAACTATCTAGGGCTTCAGAATAGCGCTCAAGTTTGACTAGCACAATGCCCCGATAATTCCACGCATAATGACAAGTCGGCTTAATAATCAGGGCGCTGTCGAGACTGCTCAACGCTTCAGGATAACGATTGAGATAAGCCAAGGCCGTACCGCGTTTGTACCAGGCTTGATATTTATCAGGCTTTAATTCGAGTACCCGATCGAAGGCAGCGATCGCTTCTTTGTATTGGCAGAGATGAATCAGCGCATTTCCTTTGTTGTACCAGGCGCGATAATCATCTCGTTTCCATTTAATGACTCGCTCAAAACAAAAAACTGCTTCTTCATAACGGTTGAGCTTGCCTAAAGCAATGCCTTTTCCTTGCCATGCAGTTGTAAATTTAGGCTGTAAAGCTAGCGCCTGATCAAAGCTTGCGATCGCCTCTTCGTAGCGTTCTAAATGCTCTAAAGCATAGCCGCGATCGCTCCAGGCTTCATAGTTGTCAGGATGCAGCGCCAGCACTTTATCGTATTTGCTGATCGCACCTTCATAACGTCCCAACTCACTTAAAGCGTGACCTTGACTGTACCAAGTTTGAGACCCTTGAGTGTGTTCCATAGGGTAGGGAAAATGCAGGAGAATCACGGAACCAATTCCTGTATAACATTATCCCTTACTGATTGAAGCAATCCGCTTTGTTCTCAGCAGTGGGTTCACAATTACTTTATAGAAGATGCTGGTATCGTGGATTGTTCGGAGACGAGCGCTTGAAACCCTGGCTCATGCCGCAGCTTGGCAAAATAGCTATCTCCTTTTGCAAGAGGACGATACAGATGGGGGCTGCACTCTAAGGCATGTTGCAGAGATTTGAGAGCTTGCGGTACTAAAGACTGAACTGCATAACAACGAGCCATACTGTACCAGGCACTGGGATTGTTGGACTTGATGGTTAAAGACTTCTCAAAGCTATCAATTGCTTCTGGATAACGGTTTAGTTTAATTAAGGTGCTGCCTCGATGGCTCCAAGCATAGTAGCAGTCTGCCTTGAGCATGATTGCAGTATCAAAACTGGCGATCGCGTCTTGGTAAGCTCCTAGTTCTGCGAAGGCGGCACCCCGGTGATACCAAGTGCGGTGGTGATTGGGTTTGAGGGCTAGGGCGCGATCAAAGCTGACAATTGCTTCACCGTAGCGGCGTAAATGGACGAGGGCATTACCGTGGTTGTACCAAGCTTTGGGGTCTATGGGTTCCAGTGCCAAAGCTTGCTGAAAGCTGTCAACAGCCTCAATATATTGCCCTGCCTTCGCTTCAGCAACGCCTTTACCGTGCCAAGCTAAGGCCAAACCCGGATCTAGGGCTGTAGCTTGCTCAAAACTCTCGATCGCCGCAGGATAATCTGCCAAATTTAAGAGCGCATAACCCCGATAGTTCCAAACCTCAGCGTCTAGGGGGTTCGTTGCCAAAACTCGATCATATTTCGCGATCGCCCCTTCAAATCGACCTAACTCGTAGAGCGTCTTTCCGTGAGAATACCAGGCCTGAGAGTCTGCTTCTTGGCTCATAGGACACCAAGGCACGGAAAAAATTCTACGGTTGATGCAGCCGTTAATTGAAGTTGTTCTAGGGTGATTCTAATATCAGCAAACAACATCAAAAGTAGGTGAGGTAGAGAATCGTAGGATTCTGGTATACGCCTCTAAAGTACCCAGCAGGCTTCAGTGAGCAACAAAGCTCAGAGCGGCTTCATCAAATCCTGATGTTTTTGCAAAATGAAGCGGGTTGCAATTCTGGAATTGATCAAAAGTACGATGGCTTAAGACCACTGGGGCAAGTGATATGAGTGAAACAACCGAACAAACCTATCGCGTTGAGCGGGACTCGATGGGCGAAAAGCAAATTCCCGCAGCTACTTATTATGGAATTCAAACATTAAGAGCCGTAGAAAACTTTCCCATTAGTGGCTTGAGACCTTTGGCTACCTACGTCGATGCTTGTGTGCTGATCAAGAAAGCAACTGCGATCGCCAATGGAGAACTTGGTTGTATCACGCTAGAAGTCAGCCAAGCGATCGTGCAAGCAGCCGATGAAGTATTGGCAGGTCAATTGCGCGATCAGTTTGTGGTGGATGTGTATCAAGCGGGCGCAGGCACCTCGCACCACATGAATGTAAATGAGGTGTTGGCAAATCGGGCTTTAGAACTGTTGGGCGATCAGAAAGGAAACTACAAGCGCGTCAACCCCAACGATCATGTCAACTACGGGCAGTCAACCAATGATGTGATTCCCACGGCGATTCGGATTGGTGGCTTATTGGCTTTAGAGCGTACCCTCTATCCAGCCATCTCAGGGGCGATCGCAGCCCTCAACACCAAAGCCGAAGAGTTTCAAGATATTGTTCGTTCGGGTCGGACTCACTTACAAGATGCAGTGCCAGTACGCCTGGGCGAAAACTTTCGAGCTTGGGCACAAATTCTCACCGATCATCTGACTCGCATCCAAACGGCTGCCCAAGATTTAACGCTGTTGGGTCTCGGCGGTAGTGCAGCAGGTACCGGGCTCAACACCCACCCCGATTATTGCGATCGCGTGGCGCAAATTTTGGCAGAGCTAACCAACCAGCCGTTACGCCCAGCCCCACACTTGATGGCAGCGATGCAAAGTATGGCTCCGTTTGTTAGTGTGTCGGGTTCTTTGCGGAACTTAGCGCAAGATTGCGTTAAGATTTCTCATGATCTGCGGTTGATGGACTCTGGCCCTAAGACGGGGTTCAAAGAAATTCAACTGCCACCTGTGCAACCCGGATCCTCAATCATGCCAGGTAAATATAACCCGGTGATGGCTGAAATGACCTCAATGGTTTGCTTTCAGGTGATGGGCTATGATGCCGCGATCGCCCTGGCTGCTCAGGCCGGACAGCTAGAACTCAACGTGATGATGCCGTTGATTGCCTATAACTTGATCCACAGCATCGAAATTTTGGGCAATACTCTCGCCGCCTTGACCGAGCGTTGTATCCAGCACATTACAGCCAACCGCGATCGCTGCTCTTACTACGCAGAAGGCAGTTTAGCGTTGGTGACAGCACTCAACACCCATATTGGCTATCTCAACGCGGCAGCAGTCGCCAAAGAATCGCTCGAAACCGGGAAGTCACTCCGGCAGATCGTTTTAGAGCAAGGGTTAATGACGGCTGAAGAACTCGCCCAAGTGTTGGATCTCGACCAAATGAGCGTGATGCCACAGCTCAAAACTGCAGGCAACTTGCGATCGCACATCACAGGCGAACAGTAAACTTAATCGAACTGCCTGAACTTGAGCCGCATTGTCAAAGAAAAAGTACAAAATACTGATTCTGGATGCGGCTCGACCTAAGATAAAACCACTTTAGAGATTCAATTTTGAGCTTAAACAGGGCATTGGTGCTTTATGTATAGCCAAGATTCTGCAACAACACCTACTTACATCACGTTCCACTACATCAACGGTCAATCCGATTCGTTTAGCATTCATCACCTCATCGAATCTGGAGTCACTTACCAAGATGTTCGCCAAGAGATTCGGCGCTTTCTCAGTGAAGGTTGGTGGACGGTTAAACTTCCCGAAGAAACTATCTTTATTAATGCCAGTCAAGTCTTAAAAATCGAACTGAAACCCCCCATTGACTCCCTAGAAGGGGAAGGAGTGCTGTCTAATGCAGCCTGGGTGACGGCCCTAAATCGACCTCGTTAGCGATTGACACCTGAGCGTTCCACCGTTTCCAATCGAAATACATCTCTGTCGAGCCAGTCGTCCCTGTTGCGATTCCTGTTCACCTAGCTCCTGTTAAAACCTATGACGCTTTTGCCCCCTGCTGTGAGTTTGTTGAGCGCTAACTCCTATGACCTCACGGCTTTGAGAACTAGCCTAGAACAGTTGTTAGAACCCCTAGGTGGGATGAGTGCCTTTGTCAAACCTGGCGATCGCGTTTTATTAAAACCCAATTTGTTGACTGGCTCTCGCCCCGGCAAAGAATGTATCACTCGCCCCGAAATTGTCCATTGTGTAGCTGAAATGGTACAAGCGGCAGGAGGTAAACCCTTCTTAGGTGATAGTCCTGCCTTTGGTTCGGCTCGGGGTGTGGCGGTCAGCAATGGCTATCTACCGTTAATCGAAGCGTTGCAGTTGCCCATTGTCGAGTTTCATGGCAAGCGCTACGAAACCATTAACACCGACTTTAATCATCTATTGCTCTCTAAAGAAGTAATGGATGCAGATGTAGTGATTAACTTACCAAAGGTCAAATCGCACGTGCAGTTAACTGTGACCTTAGGCGTGAAAAATCTCTTTGGCTGCGTTCCTGGCAAGATGAAAGCCTGGTGGCACATGGAAGCCGGAAAAGACAGTCGGCGCTTTGGCGAAATGCTGGTCGAAACGGCACGCACGATTGACCCCGACCTGACGATTGTGGATGGCATTATCGGTCATGAAGGCAACGGCCCCAGTGGAGGTGAACCTCGTCACTTAGGCGTGCTAGGAGCGGCTCAAAATGTGTTTGCGTTGGATCGGGCGATGCTAGAGATTCTTCAGGTCGATCCGGCAACCGTTCCAGTGATGGCAGCGGCTCAGCGCTTGGGTGTGTGCCCAGAGTTAAGCGCGATCGCCTTCCCGTTACAAACACCTACTGAACTGCAAGTGTCTGATTGGCAATTGCCCACTAATTTGATGCCCATCGACTTTGGGATGCCGAGGGTGCTGAAATCGACTTTTCGCCACCTTTACATCCGCTTTATTAAAGAGCCGATGAGTGCCTATGCCGGACGCGCCTAACTACAAGTAGTCAGCCACTTTGGTGTAGTCACCTAAGGCGAGCTTCAGGCTACCCAAGGCTTGGCGCTCGATTTGGCTGTCATGCAAGCGGCGGGCGATCGCTAAGCGTTGCTCATAACACTCAACTGCTTTGGCATAATTCCCCAGAGCTTCGTAAGCGACACCCAGACCGCTCAAGGTTTGTTCTTCGCTCCGGCTATCGTCTAGCTCTTGAGCGATCGCCAATCGTCGTTGTAGATAAGTAATTGCTTTAGAGTAGTCACTCACCGCACAGCACGCACTACCGAGATTGCGCAAAATCTGTCCTTCGGTTTTACGATCGCGGGCAACATGAGCTAAGTCAAGCCGCTGTTCGTAGTAAGCGATCGCTTGCCGATAATCCCCGATTGCATAATAGGCATTGCCTAAATTTCGCAAAATTTGACCCATAATTTGCAGATCACCCAACACTTGGGCAATTGCTAACCCTCGCTGTTGATGCTCAATGGCTTGATCGCAATCTCCCAAGGCTTTGTAGGCTAAACCCAAATTATTGAGCGCCGCAACCTCTCCTCGCAGGTCTTGGATCTGGCGGGCTACTTCTAAACTTTGCCGAGAATACTCAATGGCTCGACGGTGATCGCGTAAATGACGGTGAGCATTACCCAGGTTGCCTAAGGCTTGCCCCTCACCCCGTAAATCTTGTAGTTGACGAGCGATCGCTAAGCGTTGTTGCGAGGTCGCAATCGAGTGCTCATATCTGCCCAATGCATAATACACAGTGCTGAGATGACCGAGAGCTTGACTTTCACCTCGCCAATCTTCGATCTGTTGATAAATTGCCAACGCTTGCTGACAGCTATTGATTGCAGCCTCGGCCTGATTGGCTTGGAGCAGCTCGTTGCTGTACTTGAGTAAACCTTCTGCTACTAACTGGCGCGGAGTTTTCTCAACGGCGATATCAGGAGTCTGCGGGCAATCAGTCCCTGCCGAAAGCGTTCCGTTGTCGTCTTTCACAAGATCACTCATTGGCATCTAGCGCATTGGCTAGCGGGTGCACTGTTATACCAGAGCGTAACGCCTAGAGTTCTCCAAACGACTCCGTAGGACTATTAGCCTGCGCCATGAAGTTCTGGTTAAGGCTTGGGTAATTCTACGGAAACAAAGAATTTTGCAGCCGAATTCCGCTAAAAAGCTCAACAACCTGAGTGCTAAGCATTCCCGAAATTGAGCGATCGCACCATGACAACCACTGCCCAGACACAAATCATCATTTCTAAGCAGGTCGTACCACAGACCGCAACACAATAAATTCTTTAAAAGAATTAAGCCTGCGATCGCAGGCCAGATTTAAGCATCTAATAAACTAGAGCACAACAAATTTGCGAAGTGCCCAAGTGCGTTTTAATCTTCGTGATCTTCAAACGGATCGCTTAACTCTTTGGAGGGTGGGCCAAAAGAAGTATAGATAGAAGCGCCCGTCACAGCGATTAAAAGAACGCAAACAGAAATGCTCAGGACTGCTGCGGGTTCCATAGGCTTCGTTTAATTATGAGTATTGTTTCTCTATCATAATATTTTGTAACACTTTCGAGAGGATTCATCACAAGCTCCAGCAACAGCTCACCAGGTCACTGCCATACCACTACTGTTTGGCGATCGCAGCAATCAACCTGATATCAATAGTTTGGTAAAATTTGACCGCCATCAAAGCTGCTGCAAATTTTAGTTGAAGCTCTGTTTTAGGAGTTGGTAGGATAGTAGAATTTTTTAGTGCTTCCAGAGTCTGCTAAAGTCTTATTACGAAGCATTAATAAAGTTCTGTCGAGATCCACTACAGGTGACCCATGGCACAACGCACTTGGTTGGGAGACGTCCTCAAGCCTTTAAATTCTGAATATGGTAAAGTCGCGCCTGGTTGGGGAACCACCCCCCTCATGGGCGTTTTTATGCTGCTATTTTTCGTCTTCTTGCTAATCATCCTGCAAATCTACAACTCCTCCTTGTTGATCGAAAACGTCAACGTTGACTGGAGAAGCTTGGGCGGCTAATTAGCAGTCAATCTCAAATTTGGTCGTTCAATTTCTCATTGCATCCCGGCTCGACCGGGTTTTTTGTTTTTGGGTCAGCTTTATACTTAAGAAGAGCTAAAGAAGGCGGATCAGACACAGCAAGCTGCACGCTTAGACATAGCCGTTGGGGACTGGAGTTAGGAGGGATCGACGTGAATTTTTTTGGCATTGGCCTTCCCGAAATGGCCTTGATTATGGTTTTGGCCTTATTAATTTTTGGCCCGAAAAAACTCCCTGAAATTGGTCGAAGTCTCGGTAAAGCGATGCGGGGGTTTCAAGAAGCTTCCAAAGAGTTTGAAAATGAATTTAAGCGAGAAGCTGAGCGGCTAGAGCAAGTGGTGAGTGAGCCTATGGAAGCCAAACTAGAACCACCGACTCAACCAGCACTGTCGCCAGCAGCAGAGACACCCAATGAGGCGATCGCGACTGCTTCAGACGAAACCACTAGCTAATATCACTCATTGCCGAGACTCTAGTCTTTGACTGAGGCAATCTTCACCCTAAACTCTCGTTTTAAGGACAGCAATGACAGAGGCTTCTTCGACACCCCAGTTAGTGGTGCCGCAGTTAATTGTGGGGTTAGGTAATCCTGGCCCTAAATATGACCAAACCCGTCACAATATTGGTTTTGCTGCGATCGATGCGTTGGCAAAAGCTTGGCAAATTTCTTTAAGTGAAAATCGAAAGTTTCAGGGTTTGTTTGGTGAAGGGATCGGGCCAAAGGGAACTCGACTGCGGCTGCTCAAACCTCTCACCTATATGAATTTGTCTGGGCAATCTATTCGAGCCGTAGTGGATTGGTTTAAGGTACCACCTGAGTCGGTGCTGATCATTTACGACGATATGGATTTACCAGTCGGTAAGATCCGGATGCGGTTGTCGGGTTCGGCGGGTGGGCAGAATGGCATGAAGTCAGCGATCGCTCACCTGGGCACCCAAAATTTCCCTCGCTTGCGAATTGGGATTGGTAGCCCTAAAGATGAAACAACCGTGGCTCGGGATGCGGTTTCCCATGTATTAGGTCGGTTTTCGGCAGCAGAGGCTGAAGCGATCGCTCAAGTGCTCGAGATGACTGTAGCCGCAGTTGAGATGAGCCTCAAGCAAGGGTGCGAAAAAGCGATGAGCGTCTATAACGGGCGAACCCCTCAGGGAATTTCAGGCTCTACCAAAGCTGGTTAAGTCAGGAATCTGTGTTTTAACTGTTGGCTGAAAGGCAGAGACCCGATACATTGGCATTGATTCAGGGTGCGTCCCGGCATTGGTTTTATCCCTCGACCCGTGACGGCGCAATTCGTACTCCAGACAGATCAAATCTGGCTTTCAACTTTGTCACTATTGCAGGAGACTCCTTCATGCCCGACAGTCTTGATCCGCTCCTATCGGGTGCAGCGATCTCGTTGCCCATTCTTGTAGAGCAGCGTTTAGTCAAGCGTTGCCACATTTATTTGCCAGATATGCCCAAGCCAGTCAGCGCCATTTCTTATCAAGGGCGTTTTTATAGCTATGTGCGATTTTTTGCAGATTTAGCATCGGCGCAAAGGGCTGGAGCACGCTTGGCTGCTAAAGGTGATACGGTCGTGTTTACGCAAGTTGCCAAGGGTTTTGTATTGTGGGTGTATGAAGCTGAGGCTCATTTAGCCAGCAAGCCTGTAGTGAGATAGATAACGTTGTGAGTGCGAATCGGATTCCTGAAACAACCGCCCATGTCCGCATTACTCATCAATCTTGGCAGCAAGGAAAAATTGCTGGAGAAGTGAGAGCCAACCAATTTGAATGGCAGTTTCAATGGTGTTTTCGTGAGGGGCAACTTTTGGTTCACCCTTCTCTGGGGCGGGCGTTGATTCAAGAACCCTTAGGCCGCTTTTTAGAAAAATGTGACTATCAGCTAGAGCCAGGGGGCGACTATTCGTTTACCATTCGCGCCAAGCTCTAGACTGGGGTAACAAGTTGTTCTAGATAACGTTCAATTAGCAAAATTGCGACAATATCATCAAGCGATCGCGGCGGAGTCCGCATACCCTGTGGAATTAAACGGTAGAGCCCCTTGGGAGGATACATCTGCCAGTAGCGATCGCGAGCTTCGAGACTGCTATAGCGCTCATCCACTAAAACGACCCGTAACGGATTGGGCAATTCAGCGACCTTTTGCTTCCAAATTTTGGCAGTGGTCTGGTCACCCATTACTACCAGAGAAATTGGGAATTGAGCTTGTAATTCTTGCACAGTGGCGATCGCTTGATCGGCAGGCACGACTTGATGATAGTGCAGTTTGCGATCGACGCCCATCGCGGCTAAACCACATTTTTGTTGACCAGGATCAAAGCCTAAGAGAATCGGTTGGTCAGCGTTTGGCGAATCGGTAAATGTCATGAAGTCTAGAGATGGGTGCTGCAAGCCGAGCGTTTAACTAAATCCCGTAGGATCGGGCTTACCGCTTATTGTAACGGCCTCAACCCGATGTGTAAGGGCGAAGTCTACCACCACGATGAAAGTGACAAGCGAAAGATTCCAGAGTAAACACGTTGCTTCTAGTCGGTGGCTTCGTCGTCAAAAAAATCATCTGAGCGATCGCGAATCGGGTTTCCAGGAGTGATGCGATCGTTGCGACTTTCGGTTTCGTTAGTAGGAGTAGGGGTCGGTTGCTCTACCGGAGGAGTGGGAGAAGCGGGTGGCACCTCTGGTAAAGGTGTAGGTGTGAGTTCTGGTAAAGCGTTGTCAGAAGGGCTAGGGGGTGTGGGTCGAGTGAAAGATGGATCGGTACTCAGCACCACCTGACCATTGTCGATTGCGATCAACTCAACTTGGAGTGGGCCTGCCGTAGAGGTGACCTTGGGCGTTACGACTTTTACTTCTACGGGTTGACCATATTGTTTGAGCTGCTCGACAAACCGCAGCATCGTCGTGACCGTTGGGCTATCTGCACCAATTTGCACCCCTTCTGTCAACACGCCAGCCCCTCGCGCTCGAAACTCAGTCGCAGCTAGTAACAATTCAATGCGGCGCTGAATATCTCCTTCACTCGCGGTTCTGGGATCAATGTTGGCAGCGGCAATGACATCACCAGCTAAAAACACGACTTGATTTAGCGTGGCACTGGCTACGACCTGCACATTCTTCTCTCCTAACACATAATTGCCTACCGAGAGAATGCGCACTACATAATCTCGCCCATCTTCAATTTGATCGATCAGTTGTTCAACTTCGGGGCGGGTAATCTGGATAATCTGTTCGTTGGTGTCGTTCACTCCGGGGCGGGTGAGTTTAACAGCGTTGCGATTGGCTTCTCGCAGAAGTTGATCAACCGCTTGTTGCGCGCCAGTAGACGATACTATTCTCACGACTCCGGCAGCTAGCACTTGCCCTCGGAAGATCGCTACATTACCTTGACGGAGAGCTTCATAGCGGGCTTGATAGTACTGATAGTATTGCTGAAGTGTTTGCACTGCCTGCTCTAAGTTAGCCTGCTCGGTCTTGAGGGCTTGAGTTTCGCGATCGAGGTTGGCTCGTTCTGCCTCTAGTCGGGCCACTTCTGAGCGTAGGGAGCCTGCTTGTTCTGATACCGCACTTAATTGGCTTCGCGTACGATTGAGGGCAGCTCCAGTGCGATTCAGAGCGGCTTCGGTGCGATCGCTATCCGCTTCAATTCGAGCTTTTTCAGCTTCGGCTCGGTCGAGTTGGCCTTGGGTTCGTTCTAGTTGGGCTTCGGTACGCGATCGCGCTGCTTCTACTTGAGCTAACTGAGTTTGAATCCGCTCTAGTTGAGCTGCCGTTGCTGCCTGTCGAGCGATCGCCGCTTTGAGAAATAAATTGATGCGGTCGAGGCTTTGTTGAGCCGCCGTCTGGTCTGACCGAGCCTTTTTCAGCTCTTTCTCAACTTGCGATTTTTGATTTCTGGCTTGATCGAGTTCTTCGCGTGCCTTGGCAAGATTTTTTTGAATATTCCCCAGCTCAAATAGCCCTGTGCGGAGCTGTTCACTAACCGCTAGCATAATCCCCAGCGTCGAGGCTGAAATGATGCCTCCCGTGAGGATGGTGACTAGCACAGCGGTTTTACGAGGGCGGAGGTTAAATAAGCTGAGGCGGGCTTTACCAACACGGGTGCCAATGCGATCGCCAACCGTTGCAATCACACCACCCAACACCAAAATTGCCACGATCAGGATGTACCCGCTGGTCATCTACCCCTAGGAAGCCTCTGGCCGACAGCAAACCCAGATACAGCCTATCTCATGCCATAAGCGTTTGGCGCTCTCATCACACATCTAGGGGAATTGACACAACATTGTCAAAGTCAAATGTCCGTCAAACAATTTGGTAGATCCAACCCAGCCTGCGCGAAAGAGCATCAAGCAGCTCCGCACAAAGATGCTGTTCTTGGTTGCAGCAGGCAACTCTCAACACCGAGGTTAACCATAGCAGATCAGCGAGAAATCAACTAAATTGTTGGCTCAGGGCGACTGGGTTATGTACCGTGATTTTTTTCTTGTGAATCGAAATCATTTGCTCTTGGCGCAGATCTCCAAGTAGCCGAGTGACCGTAACGCGGGTAGAACCAATGGCCTCAGCGATCGCTTGGTGAGAAAGCTTGAGGTCGATCGTGATCCCTTCTGAACCCGGAACTCCGAAGTCACGGCAGAGAATTAGCAAAAAGCTGACGAGACGCGATCCCATATCTCGGTGAGCCAAGGTTTCGATCATCATCTCCGTTTGTAAAATCCGTGATGACAGCCCTTGCAGCATAATCATCGACAGCTCAGGATTATCCTTTAGTGCTTTTTCGACTTGCTCAATCGGTACAGAAAGTAGCTCAACCGGCGTAAAGGCCACCGCATGATAAAAGCGATCGGAGCGATGCCCAGTAATTAGCGATAGCACCCCAAACACGCTGTTTTCTCGCAGCAAGGCGACGGTAATTTCTTCGCCCGCTTCATAGACCCGTGATAACTTCACCGCACCCTTGGCTAAGAAGTAGACCCGCTCAGCCGGATCACCAGGAAAGAAAATGGTCTTGCCCCGCTCAAAAGTTTCAACCATGGGGGGAAACGCACTGCCACCCAGTTGGCGAAACACAGTTGCTAATGGCCTGTCCTGCGTCATTACCATATCCTTATCTACCTTCCTGATGCTCTTCTCCAACATGGACAAGTCATTGACTGCGGAGACGAACTTTACTGAGGTTGACCCTACTGTAAGCAATTGATGACTTTAAAACACTTAAACTTACTCCAGACCGATTTTTTGTACCCTTTGATACATATTGTGGCGTGCCTCAGGCGGAAGGGAGTGAAATTGCTGAGATTGAGGTATGCAAGATTCTGAGAATGACAATTATCGATCGCTAATGAAGATCAAGCGATCGCATTGACGCCGAACAGCGGGCGATCGCGAGAGTTTCTCTATCTTTAAACTCCATCTTTGGATATTCTCCTTAAATGCCCTTGAATGTAGATCGCTATGCTGGATTTAACTGGAAAAAATGCCTTAGTAACGGGCATCGCTAACAATCGTTCAATTGCCTGGGGAATTGCCCAACAACTCCACAAAGCGGGTGCCAATCTGGGGATTACCTATCTACCCGACGAGCGCGGCAAGATGGAGAAAAAAGTGGCAGAGTTAGTCGAGCCACTACAGCCCAGTTTATTCTTGCCTTGCAATGTTC
>CBIHQL010000009.1:0-20893 GCA_966211855.1 uncultured bacterium | reverse complement strand
TGTTCAATCTGCGCCTACTCAGCCCAACCCACCCGCGCTGAACTCAGGCAACTTTTCTGGAGAAATTTTATTTCTCGTGCCCGCTTGCTTCTTGACGATTTGGGCGATCGTTGTGTTTACGCTTGCAGATGGTTGGAAGCTAGTACGTCGCAGAAATGTACTCGAAGCTTACGCCCAAAAATCTCCCTGTCGTAACTGTCAATTTTATAAAGAAAACCCTTACCTGAAGTGTGCGATTCATCCCACTACAGTAATGACTGCTGAGGCTGAAAGCTGTAGTGATTACTCTGCACAAACGAGTCATTCTCAATCTTTTAAGTGAAGCTCAACGCGATCGCCTTTCATCAGATTGGTGAATAATGCTGTTGGGTTTCCTTCAGGCAAGGTCTACATGAGATCAGCTTCTAGATTGCGACTCCAGAACTGAGTGCTGGCTCGGCCTGCTCTGCGCAAGCGACCCCGACGATCGGAGGTTGATGAATTTCGGTCTGCCAAGCTCGCCAATAAGTGCCCAAGCGATCGCTAAAGAGTTTTGGTTTTTCAGCATAGAGACGGTGCCCTAACCCTTGAGCCGATGCTCGCAACTGAGCTTGGCGAATTTCCACTAAAGCAAGCAGTGCTGTCACATCATTCGTATTTTCAAAAGTCTCGGCTTGCGTGGTGAGAAATTGTCGTAATACTGCCAAGTCATGATCGTTGCCCAGATCATCGGCGAGGGTTTTGGCTTCACCCGCCATCTCTTTCATCAAGCTAGGCCAGATGGGTTCTAGCAGTTGTAGCTGGTGCCCAAGATCTTTAACGCGCTTCCGCCATTCATGCCAATGTTCTGGTTGGGGATGATGGATCGCTCGTTTTTGGGCTTCTCGACCCCAGCGATAAGTTTGCTCTAAACCTCGACGCAGATCTCCCCAATCTAATGAGCTGAGAGACCAGTCTCCTAACATGTGACGAAACTGATTCAGCGTCGTTGCGACCTCATTAAATACTTCACTATGCTGGTTTAAATGGGCACTTGCCTGTTGATATTGCAGGTTTAAAACTTCCTGCACCTCTGCAAAGGCATCTGGGGCGATCGCTTCTCTAAAATGCTTTTTGATGTGATCTAATGTCTCAACATAGACCTGAGCATCTCGTGTATCTGAAAGCTTCCGCCCGATATCTCTCAAACATTGGTTGGCTTGATGATAGCGAGTTTTGCCGAGATCGTAGCGCATCAGCCGCACCAAAGCCCGGAGCCTTTTCAGGCGTTTCCGCACATCATGCACAATCTCGTCTGGTTGGAGATGGGTTGGCCCCACTACTTGTAGAACAATGCGATCGATCTGTTCTTCTGCGACGTGGCGAAGGTTATCCCCTACCGCTTCCTCTGTACTTAATCGATAAGACATTTGAGTTATCCAGGTAATTTTAAAAGAGGTTGAATTAACGTTTAAGGCGTACCTTGATGGTATACCAAACGCTAATGCCACCTTGAGAAAACCACCCGACGCTAGGGGATGAGGCCATCTATGTCTCAAGATAGAACCGTCATCAGAACATGACAAGGCTTAGAGGAGACGGCTCAGACTGCCCCTAATAACTGCTGTTCACCCTTTGCTTGCACCTCGGCTAGTGCCGTTTGCACTACATCGATACCTGCGCCCCAGTGACAAGAATTTTCGGTTAAGTGACGCTTCCAAATTCGACTACCTGGTTGCCCTAAAAATAGTTGCAACATATGTCGAGTGATTTGGTTAAGCTTGGCTCCTTGAGCAACCCACGTTTCGATGTAAGGTAACATCGCCAGCACAATCTCTTGGCGTGTGGGAGGCGGAGTTAACTCACCATAAATGTCGCGATCGCTCGTTGCAAACAAATACGGATTATCATAAGCCGCTCGACCAATCATCACTGCATCTACTTTTTGCAAGTGCTGTTGGGCTTGCTCTAAGGTCGTGATGCCACCGTTGATTTCAATAAATAGATGCGGGAAATCTTGCTTGAGGCGATACACATCATCATAGCGCAGCGGCGGAATGTCACGATTCTCTTTTGGGCTTAACCCTTGCAACCACGCCTTACGCGCATGAACTGTAAAACGCTGACATCCGGCTGCTGCAACTACTTGGACAAAGTTGACCATATCTTCGTAGCGGTCTAGGTCATCAATCCCAATCCGGTGCTTGACCGTGACCGGAATCTTGGTGGCTGCTATCATTGCAGCGATCGCCTCAGCAACACGGTGGGGTTGTGCCATTAAACAAGCCCCAAAGTTGCCATCCTGCACCCGGCTGCTTGGACACCCCACATTCAAATTAATTTCGTCATAACCCATCTCTTCAGCAATTCGGGCACACTGCGCCAACTCTTGCGGGTTATCTCCCCCCACTTGTAGTGCTAAAGGGCCTTCTGCTGGTGAGAACCCTAACAAGCGATCGCGATCGCCATGCAAAATTGCCGCACTCGTCACCATCTCGGTGTAGAGCAACGTCCGTCGTGTGATTTGCCGCATGAAATACCGAAAGTGGCGATCGGTACGATCCATCATTGGGGCGACGCTCAACGGATTGCCTTGAACAGCAGGCATAGTCAGATTAATAGTAGGCAGATCAGTCGGGAGGATCATCGTCATTTCAGCAGGTACAAGCAGCAGCGAACCAGGGTTAAGCGCCTTTCTAGGGTAGCAGTCTGGGAGGTCAGATCCCAACTTGCCCCCTGTGGCTGATGACACCGGATCAGAACGTCACCACAATCGAAAGCATTGCCAACCGTATCCTTCCTAGCGAGGCTGACTATGTTTATTCCTCCTGGCTTTGACCAACGCTCGGTCGTGACGAACTTGGGAAGCATCGCCTATTACACTGCCTCTGGCTCTCTGTGGACAGATAATGCGATCGCCCCGACTCAAGAAACTTTGATTTTTCTACATGCCTTGGGTGGAGGGTCTTCCGCTTACGAATGGTCGCAAGTTTACCCAGCTTTTGCTAGCGAATATCGCATTCTGGCTCCCGACTTAATTGGTTGGGGTCGCTCTGATCATCCTGCCCGTGATTACAAACCCGAAGACTACATCACTAATATTGGCGAATTTATCGAGAAAACTTGCGATCGCCCCGTCACAGTAATTGCGTCTGGTCTCACGGCTGCTTTCACCATTCGTACCGCGATCGCTCGCCCCGAATTGTTCAAATCTTTGATTTTAGTGACGGCTGCTGGGTTGGCTGAGTTTGGCGAAGACTACCGCCGCAACTTCTTTACCCAACTTGCTAGCACTCCAGTTCTCGATCGCCTCCTTTATAACACCGGAGTAGCAACCGGATTTGGCGTGAATAACTATCTAGAACAACGACAATTTGCCGAGGGCGATCGCGTCTCTGCGGAGATCGTCGAAGCTTATGTCCAATCGGCTCAACAACCAAATGCTGAATATGCTGCGCTATCTTTTGTGCGGGGTGATCTGTGTTTTGATTTGGCGCAATATATTGGTCAACTGACGGTGCCGACTGCGCTACTCTGGGGCCGAGCCTCTGAGTTTACAGGGCCAGAAGTGGGTCGTCGCTTGGCGAATCTCAACCCACAAGCGATCCGCATCTTTCAACAATTAGATGATGTCGGTTTCACCCCTCAACTTGAGCTACCCGGTGTGATGATTGGTTTGATCCGCAAATGGTTACCGCTGTTGGCCTCCGATCAAGCAGCTAGAGAGCAAACTGCCAACTCTTATTAAGGCAACGGTCGGTTTAACTGCGACACTACCCAATCTCTTACCACTTGGTGTACCTCCGTAGCAACTTCATCTAGACCGTGAGTTGCGTTTGGATAGAGGATTAAACGCTTCGGCTCTGGTGCTAACTGATAAATAGTTTGCGAACATTGCGGCGGTAGGATGGGATCTCCAGTGCCATGAATGAGGAGAAGAGAACAACGCCTTGCTAATGCTGGTACTACTTCTGCACCATACGATTGGGAAGCTAGCGTCACCACCGTACGCACCGCCTTAGCTCTGGCTGCCGTCTGGATCACAACTGCACCACCAAAGGAGTGACCAATCAAAGCGATCGCGTCAACACCCTGATCTTGAAGATAGACGATAGCTGCTAATACATCATAAACAGACTCAATGAGATCGGTGGGATACCGATAGCGCAACCGCAAAGAGGCAATCCCGGCGGCGATCGCTCCACTTTGTAGTTCTGGGCAAAGCTTAGCGTAGAGGCCATGAGCAGGGGTATCCCAATTACCGCCAACACCACCCACCCAAATGGCTCCTTGCGTTGTTCCATCTACCGGATAGTAGCGACATTGCACAGCGCCGCGTCTAGTTTGTAGAGATACGGGATGGTAGCCGTCTTGCAATGCCCCCATTTCTACATCGCGTAGGCTAGATTCCATCTGCTCTCTAGAAATTTCCACACGTATTCTCCTGGTCGGCGATCGCGCATTCGCCTTTGAGTCTAACTCTAGTATCGCGATCGCTTTCCTCGTTTGGCTTCTACCCATAGAATGGAGCGCAAAAACACACTGCAACTATACAATTTCTGCAAAGTTCACATTTCAGCCTGGGGATAGGGTTTTCTGTAGCTTTGCCCTCCTAGCCTAGTGACTAGATGACAACAAAATTTTGAGGAAATTGTTATGCCCGGTGGTCACGCTAGTCACAAGGGTTCTTCTGCAAAGCCCAATACCAATGCTGAAGGCAAGATCGATGATGCTACCGATCCCTCACTTGAAAACCCTGAAGATCTGTTACTCGAAGGCGCAACAACCAACACTACTCGCGCGCAAGAGTTTGTAGATTTCCCGCCCGCAACCGAACGCCCTGCCCCCCAAAATCAACAGGACGATCCAGAATCCTAATTCTGGCTTCTGTAAGGGCGCGGCATTAATCTGTAGGGGCGAAGCATTCGGGCAATCCTCTGTAGGATGAGCCAAGATCATCTACCAAATGCTTCGCCCCTACCTCTAGATAAGATGCTAGCGATTCCATATTTTCGGAGTCTTTAGGATCAGAGTAGATGTTGATCACACAAAAAGAAGCAGCTATTGTTGCGCCTGCATTCTGGCACACTCAAGTCAGTCCCTAAAAGGGGTGTTGCACGCTGCGACTTTATTTATTTAAATCACGCGCACGTTATCCTAGCTAAGTATTTTCCTGATCGTTGAGCGAGAAATCCTTGGCTTTGAACTCGTTAACTGCTCCTCTTGCCGATCGCTTGCGGCCCCGTACCTTAGATGAATTTGTCGGGCAAGATGCCATCATTGGCCCGGGTCGGTTGTTGCGGCGAGCGATTCAGGCTGATCAGCTTTCCTCTTTAATTTTCTTTGGCCCCCCGGGTACAGGCAAAACTACCCTAGCGCGGATTATTGCCAACACCACGCAAGCACATTTTATTGCCATTAATGCTGTCTTGGCAGGAGTGAAAGAGATCCGAGCTGCGATCGAAGTGGCGCAAGAAAGACGCGATCGCCATCAACAACGCACGATTTTGTTTGTCGATGAAGTGCATCGGTTCAACAAGTCTCAGCAAGATGCCCTGTTGCCTTGGGTCGAAAACTGCACTGTCATTTTAGTGGGAGCCACTACCGAAAACCCCTACTTTGAAGTCAACAAAGCCCTTGTCAGCCGATCGCGAATTTTTCAACTCAAATCTTTGACCGCCAATGATCTACGGCAAGTAGTTCACCAAGCACTAACAGATCCCGAACGCGGCTACGGTCAACAACAGATTCAACTAGAAGCCGATGCTTTAGATCATCTCGTGAATGTCGCAAATGGAGATGCCCGGAGTCTTCTCAATGCGCTCGAACTCGCCGTAGAAACCACACCACCCAATACTCAAGGGATAATTCAGATCTCCCTAGCTGTAGCAGAAGAGTCAATTCAGCGGCGTGCGGTTCTCTACGATAAAGAAGGAGACGCTCACTTTGATACGATCAGCGCCTTCATCAAAAGCTTGCGAGGCAGCGATCCAGACGCAGCATTGTATTGGTTAGCCCGCATGGTCTACGCCGGAGAAGATCCTCGCTTCATCTTTCGCCGGATGTTGATTTTAGCGAGCGAAGATGTGGGGTTGGCAGATCCAGATGCTGTGCTGCGCGTCAATGCTTGTGCTGAAGCGTTCGATCGCGTCGGTATGCCCGAAGGTCGGTATCATCTTGCTCAAGCCACACTCTACCTAGCCACCACTGCTAAGTCAAATAGTGTCATGGGTTTCTTTGATGCCCTCGCCACCGTTGAGCGAGAACGAGAAGGAGATATCCCGAACCATCTCAAAGATGCTAACCGTGACAAACAAGCTTTAGGTCATGGAGCCGGATATCTTTATCCTCACGCCTACCGAGATCATTGGGTGGCTCAACAATATCTGCCGGCTAGTCTGCAAGGTCAGATGTTTTATCAACCGTCCGAGCAAGGGTTTGAAGCTGAAATTCGTACTCAAGTTGCTCGTCGTCGTGAAACTCAACTAGCCGCGATCGCTGATAGCTCTGATAGCGTCATTCCCGAAAGTCTCACCTTTAGCCCCACCGATAAAACCCAAGCTCGCTGGTTACAACGCACGCTATCTCAGGCTGGAGAACGCCTCGGTCAGGTTCGCGATCGCCTGTTTACACTGGCCCAGCCCCAACGTCATCACCTGATTTTAGTTGTGAATGATGGCAGTGGTTTATTAGTTTGGGAAGCACTGCGATGTGCGCCAGAGGGGGGTGTTTATGTTTTAGTCTCGACTGCGGCAGAAGCCCAACGTCTGCAAGAGCAAGCAGCGAATCTCCCTGATCTCTTGCGACCCATCATTCTGCAAAGTTCGTTAGAAAATATCTCAACTGTTATCGATCCAGCTCTGCGCTTTGATCGCATTCTCGGTCGCAACGTCCTCATCCATCATTCAGATAAAGCGATCGCCCTGCAAACTCTAAATTCCTGGCTGCAACCGCAAGGCATCATCACCTTAGCAGAATCAATTCCGCGTCAGGCTCAGCGGCTGTATCAACTGATTGCAGGACAATCGTTAGACCCTGATCTCTACCAACGATGGGTGAGGGCTGAAGAAGCAATTTACACGCACCCTCAAGACTGCCGAATGAACTGTGATTCTACGGATTTACAAAAGGCGAGTGAGCAGGTGGGGCTACAAACTGAGATCGAGACTGAGCAACAAATCGCTGACCTATATATTAGTGACGCGTTGATCGACCGTTGGTTTGCGATCGCGACGACACCCCCTTCTTACGCCGATTATTTAGCTCAGACCCTTACCACTACTGAGATTGCTGAAATTCAAACTCGATTTCGTCAACAGCTTCAAAACCAAAGCATACCGTGGAAAACAGCGATCGCCTTTCTCAAAGCCAGCGATCGCACCACTCCACTCTTTAACCAAAGCTCTTGATTTAGTGAGATGCAGTCGCCATAAAGCAACTGTAGTCTCGCACTACGGCACCTCGCAAATGAGCCGCAATTTGTGCGAAGTGGTAGGCTGCCTCATAAGACTTACCACTATAGATCGCGTGTCGATTGGGATAATCTTCGCATCCCTGGCGTAGCTCGACTCCGGCATCTGTGCGATAAACCGTAAACATATTCATCCGTAACCCCTGCTGGCGTGCCTTTAATGAACAACTTTTACCTTAAGCGGTAATGATGTCCATTTTCACAAATCTCTGGCAAAAGAAAATCGTTAAAAAAACAGATCTTTTGACCATCATTGAGGTTTAACTTTGCGAATTTCTCAGTATTTTAATCAGTCTGGACTGTTTCAGAAACCAGAAGCCCAGATCTCACATAAACTCATAGCTCTAAGTGAGGTATCCCTCCGTTTAAGTACCCAGATGTAGTTGTACAAACGAGCTGAAACGTAGGACTATTCTGCCCTTGATGATTTGAGCTAATTGAAATGAATTACCAAGGATTTTGACGATTTGCAATTCTGTTGTAAAGGGTTGAAACCAAATTGTCATGGTTCTCAAACTCCAGATCGTTAATTCGAGAACGAATTGCACTCCGACTAATCAGAAGCGCCAGAATAACAACTGCTAGTTGAACTTGCCAAGGGGCTAAAACCAAGCTAGAAATTAAGCCAGCCAAGGCAACTACAGCCGATAGAACTGCCAGTTCATCTTCGGAGCGCTCAAACACAAAAAATGCAGCGATCGCAACTCCTAAAGGTAGTAGAAAAAGTAAGAACATAATCTCAATACTTTTTGAGCAACCTTTACATTTGGATATCTTAACGATACAGACCTAATTTAGCAGACTACTCAAAAGATTTCCTCTACATAAAGTGATACAAGGCAATGCTAACAAACCTCAAAGAGCCAACAACCGTAAACCTGCTTAGGAACGGGTGGCAAGATGAGAACTCTTTACAGAAGGAATTGGGAGGTTGCGCAACTGGAGCAACAACGTTACACCCTGGACGACCAAAAGATTGGTCACCAAAAAGAAAGTTGCTTCTTCCATCGGCAAACCCAACAAATTGAGACCTGTGGTGAATGTTTCGGAGATGTGCCAAATCCCCTGGGCGATCGCAATGCGGTCAGCAATCCACAAGTATAGGGTCGGCACCAGCGTTCCCAAGAGCCACAGCCGCTTTTGTGCCCAGAGTTGTGCCCCACCAAACCACCACTGCAAGGCCAAAATCGGAGCCGCCCAAGCCAAAATCAGCCCCAGATAAACGCCGGGATCCCATTGCAGTAGTAGGCCACCCAAGACGCTGACGAGCAGCCAAAATCCAGTTCCTACCAGCCGAATTCTGAAGCCAGAGTTAGATGTAGGCGTAGTTTGAGTAGAAGATTGACGAGCTAACAACCAGTACAACCACAAGCCTGTTAGAACGGGTTGCAAGATAAAAAAGGCATACTCTTCAATGGGTACATAGCCAATAGTGCCTATAACCCGATCGCGACCGTAAGACCAAACATCGCGATAAATTAGATAGTTATCCCAGGGGGTAGTGTAGACAAAAGCCAAAGCAGCGATCGCAGGTAAAGCCCATTTGGCTCGTCCGCCCATCCCCGCCAGAGGTTTCGGTTGAAGTATCGCCAATAGCGCAATGACAGGCAGCGTAAAAATTAAATGAAATTCCCCATACGTCATTAACCTTAGACCTCCATTGAAACTATTCGGTGCGATCGCTGAGACCTTGTGTCCTCAGGTAAGTTAGGCCGCCAACAAAGATATACTAAAGGGCCAGCTAAGGGAACCAGGGCGATCAGCCAAAACCATTGTGAATTGTGTAAGCCGCGTCGTGCCATGTCATCTCCCAACACGGTCGGAAAGAGAACTGTAAATAGACACAGCGCCAAGCTCATCACATGAATAAAACGACTGGTTTGCAACTGATTAAAAAACTGTGACCAATCTCCCCAGAGGAGCGCCACCAGAATAAAAACTATAGTGCTGGTACTAATCGCGATCGCCGTTAAACGCGAGTCCCAAAAGCGCAACCAATTATCCTTCGGCCCTACAAACACTTGGCTCGGCTCTCGTAAAGCCAAATAGGGAATCAGGCTAACCACACCAGTCCCTAGAGAACCGAGAAGAAAGGGCCAAGCCGGGATTTGTTGCATCCGCCCATCGGCAAACAAGACGCAACTGTAGATCATGATCCACATCCCAATTAAGCTAAACACCGCGATCGCAACGATGTTTAGGGGTGGCAACTGCCCAGTTAACAAATCTTTTAAGCTTTGCAGATCAGCATCCAGCGGGGGTGCCAGAAATAAGCTGTAGACAATAAAAGCCTGCCACAGCAACCAGAGTCCGATTTTTCTGATGATGCCCATCGCCAGATCTTCAAGAGGGTACGACAAAAAGAGATCACAACAAAAGTAGTCTCCTTTATCGCTGGTTAGCCTCTGTCTTTAGGTTACTGTGTATGGTAAGTGGCTTATGGTTGTGACTGAATCACAAAGGGTTCGACTGCATAATGTTTCCAGGCTCCTTGCGATCGCTCTGCTACAAAAGGTCGAATCACAAATTTAGGCACCTCTCCTGCTTGGACATCAATGCGCAAAAACGAATAAGGTCGACGCTTCTGGGCACCTTGACCCGTCCGCCCAATAAAAAGCTGCGATCGCGCAATTAATCGTTGGGGAGTTGACAAGCCTGAAGCTCTGAGGTCGGGGCCATCGGGTTTTTGACGACGCAAACTAAAGCCGCTACCCCCACAGATCAACCAGTTGAGGTTTGAATCTGCGTGTCCTGTTTCTTCTGTGCGTAGATACTCCAAACAGTGAGCATGACCATTCAAGATCAAATCTACTAATGGTCGCTCTGCTACTTTGGCTCCTACTACACTTGCAACTCGATCTAACACTTGCCGCAAGCGATCGCGCACTGCTACAGTCTGGGCTTGGTTCCACTTCGTCGCTTCGGTGACATAAGGCGGATGATGAAAATAAATAACTCGCCCTCTGACTTCAGGAGTTTGCCATGACTCGATCAATCTTTCCTGCAACCACTTCAGTTGCTCAACATCCGTGACTGTCTCCTGATCAGCAGCTAATTGTTTCTCAATATCTAACTTCGCTTCTCCAATTTGCTCCAATTTAGTGCGGAGATCGTCTAGTTGCTCAGCCTCTCCTGGTACTTCTGGTTTTAGAGCTGCTGACCTTTGCACGATCGCCAAACGTTCTTGCTCTAGTTCTTGCCAGCGCTGCTCTAGAAGCTGACGATAAGCACGCCCCTCCGCTGTTTTGGGAATTGGGATCGGTGCATTAAATGTGTTGGAATCTAGGGCAAAGAAATCAATCCCTCCATAGCGAAACGTGTAGTAGCGGTTAGGTAATCGAGTAAATTGCTCTGGCACATACTGCAAACACCTGCTGCCATTAACCTGAGCAACATAATGGCGATCGAGATGCCGCGCCACTTCTTGCGAATCGCCCAACCGCTGCAAACAATCTAAAAACGCCCAGGCATAAGCTTTTCCTTGGCTAGAACCATGCCAACCCACATCAAAATCTAGCTTTAAGCGCAGCAATTGCCGTACAGGTAACGTCGCTTGAGCTAAAACACCATAGAGCGGTGGCAGATCGTAATAGTCATGGTTGCCCGGAATCGGCAAGAACGGTTGCTTGAATAACATGCGATCGTACGGGATTTTGTCTGGGCGATCGCCGCCGACCAAAAACTCTCGGTAGGGTTCAATAAAATTTTGCAAGTAATACTCGCTCGAACCTACCAGATAGACAACATCTCCGGTATGCAAGACAAAACTGCACTCATCTTGGTGTTGCACCATTTGTTCGGCAACCTGTCGCTGCGGATTGTGCCCCCAATGTTGCCCAGAGCCACTATCCCCAACCACCAAAAAAGAGAATTCTGTCTGGTCTGCTTTGCCGTCTGCAATCACCAGGCGTGTTTGATCAATCTTTCGCTCTCGAATCGCTGGGTCTTGCCACCGGACTCGCTGTTTCATCTTGCTGATCTTGGCGGCGATCGGTGGATCAGACACAAACTTCATGGTTAATCAATTTCCATAGAATCGGGTATTTGTGCAATAGAAGCATCACACTCAATCGTGAGGCGATCGCCTTGGATATCCAGCCCTGTAACTCGCAAAACCATATCTTCCCATTGCAAGGAGGGCTGATGCAGGAGCTCTCTGATTTTTTTAAAGAAAGCAAAGGTTAATTCAAAAGGTAATCCCTGACCGGGTGGACACTGAAATGCTTCTAGCAAAACAGGTTGAGCTTGCGTAGGCGGCGACAGCACAGCAGAAAATTTAGATTGCCGAGTTTGCTCAGTTTCCTCAATCACCAGAGAACCACTGAATTGCATCCGATTGTCGGATAATAGGCGCAGCTCTAGAGGTGGCTCTAGCCGAACCAAAGTTGACTGACCATCAACATCAAACACCAAAGGCTTGAGCTTATTGCGCACATACGTAGAGTTGAGTGCTTGATTTAGATCTGCCTCAGTCATCACGAGCCGGGTAGTTGTGTTGACCGGATGCTTCAGGCGAATTTTGCCCATCAAGGCACTGAAGGGATTGATATCTAGGTGATCAGTTTGAACATCTAACGATTCAACTCGGATTTCTTGTTGAAAGACCAATCCTTCCCCAGTTAAAGCAATAGAGTCGGCTTGTCCTTGAATGATTTTACCGAGATCAGTCCGTACATCAACTGCGATCGCGTCTGCATTATCTAGTTGTCCTAAAATTCCCAACTCTGCAATTTGTGAGAGGGCTTGTTCTTCTATTCGATGGTCATCTGACATGATCTCATTACTCTTAAAGGCTGCTACTTGCTACTCTAAAAATTGATTTCTGACCCGGTATCTATAGCGGGGTAGAAGATAGACCAAAACAAACAAAAATGGCTAGAGAAGGTTGGTAATCCTCTCTAACCATTTTTTAGATGAGTGGGTGTAGATCAATTGATGCTAATCAAGTCACACTCTCTAGGCATATTTTAGTAAACCCGATCCATGTTTTCTTCACGCTTTAAGATTACCCACAGGGCGTGAATTGCACCAGGCAACCAGCCTAGCAGAGTTAGCAAAATATTGATGATTAAGGTTGGGCCAACACCAACGGTTAGAAAAATCCCTAAAGGAGGGAGGAAGATGGCGCTAAGAATTCGCACTAGTTTCATGAGCTTATTTCTGGTAATCGTTGATTATGTTCTACGCACAAATTGCGGCTTCAAACTTTGCCCAACTACAGACTGCAGATCTTTGAGTAGTAGAGCGATCGCAACCTAGACTTCTGTTTTGAAATCTACGTTTCTTTCGGAGAAGTATTTGTTAAGTAGGGTGTTAACAAATGACAAGATCACGGGGCCTAACAAGAAAGCTAACAAACCGTCAACTCTAAATCCAGGCACTAGTACAGAAGCTAACCAAAAGCAGAGGCCGTTAACAATTAAAGAGAAAGCACCCAAGGTGACAAAGTTAAGAGGCAAAGAAAGAATAGAGATGATTGGCTTTACAAATGAATTCACCAGGCCAATCGAAGCTGCTGCAATCAAAGCCACCGGAAATGTCGCAATGTCAACACCAGGAACTGCTAAATCTACCACTAGTAGGCTTAAAGCAGTGGCTAGTAGGGTTAATAAACTACTGATCATTGTTGATTCTTCCTAAAATTCTACTAATTATTGGTTTCTAAACGGCTACCTCGATCATGAGCGATCGCAAAACAGGCAACCTCTCCAAGAAGATAGATATTACGCAGGCACTGAACGTTAGTACCTACTTAATTGTTTCTATTAATACAAAAGTTAGAAAAGCCCCTGCATTCAGAGGCTTTCTCAACTCACAAAATGCTAACTAAGCAATTAGTAGACGTTGCTGCGGCGGGTTACTGCATAGTAGATAAACAGCGCTACGATCGCACCCAAGACAGCTACTAAAATACCACCCAAGCTCAGTCCGGCTGCGGTTAATGACAAACTTCCCGTTGTCAAGAAGCTAAATAAGCTACCACCTACAAAAGCACCGATAATTCCTAAAAGCATGGTGCCCAAGATACCGCCACCTTGACGACCGGGGTAAATTGCTTTAGCGATCGCACCAGCGATTAAACCTAAAACGATCCAAGCCAAAATATTCATCGTTCTTTCTCCACTGAATAAAAAACTGTTTTCAAGTTATGTCTGCTAAATAGATAGAACCTTTGTCTATGGCTTATAGATTAACAAGAGCGCTCTAGCTGACCAGACTGCCCAAAGAGAGAAAGCGAGGTCTTGCTTTAGGGTGAATCCATCTCAATGAAGCTCTCTATCCAACCGTAGAGCCTCACAGCTATAAACTGGTCATGAGTCAAAAACCGAACCTTGTCTGTCTCTAGAATTCATTGCAAAGTATTAAGCATGAAGATTAGGTAAAAAACAGGCTGAAACCCTATGGGGATCGACAATCTCCAAAAAGGGTTACTACAATAAAATTAGAACCGCTACAGCGTGAGGAATCTTTTCTTCGCTATCTGTCTGTTAGAGACTCACTAGCATTCATCAATTTCTGAAATTCGCGCCAGGTCAATGTCACTGATAGAGCGCTCCAATTCAGTGGTAGACACCTCTAGGCTTAAGCATGGCTTTGCATGAGTTGATGCACAAGAGAGTGCTGTCTTCATACAGCTAATTCAGCTTTGAAATTAAAGCATCGAGTGGAAGGCCCTCGTTGGTAGCGGAGTTCCCTAGATCTGCATTTGATATCTGAGAGGGTGTTTGAAAAGTGTCAATAAATTCTGCATCGCCCCCTAAATCCCCCAAATATGGGGGACTTTCGAACCTAATTTCTGCTCAGTTCCCCCCAATGTTGGGGGGCTAGGGGGGCGATTTGGGTAGTGATAGCAACTTTTCAAACGTCCTCTGAGAGACACGCTAGATTGCTGTTTCAAATATTAATGAGGAAGTGAATTAAGATGTTGAGCTTTTCTAAACCCAAAGAGTTTGACTGTCTAGCCAGCTACATTTTAGAAATGGTGACAGCGGTTCAGGTCGAGCAACTACAACCTTTTTTTGACGACCTGCCACCAGACCCTTACTTAGCGGGTAACTATCGCTTCCGCCGCTTATCACATTTTCAAATAGATGGCGATCGCCTGATCACCCTACCGCATCGTCGTCTATTTCAATCTAAGCACTACAACCCCTTGCTAGGAGATGTAGCGCGAGAATATGCCGAACTCGACGATCGCTTGATCGAGTTAGCAGACTTCCAAAAAGTGATTTGGGAGTTTTTTCAGTTTTGCCAACTGTGTACCCCACACAATGAAGTGGCAGTGCATCAAATTAGAACCACCGCAACCTCCCAACAAGTCGGCAACCCAGCCCCAGAGGGAATTCACCGGGATGGCGTAGACCTAGTGGGGATTTTCTCGGTCAATCGTGCCCGAGTTGAAGGTGCAGAAACACATCTCTATCAAGATAAAAAAGCTAAACCCGTCTTCACCAAAGTGCTGAACCCTGGTGAATTTCTGATTTTTAGAGATGATCAATACTTCCACTTCACATCTCCCATCACTGCGATCGCGCCTGAAGATGGCATTAGAGATGTATTTGTGTTTACCTGTCCCGGTTTGTTTCCCCCAGAAATTTAGTGCCTTGGGAGACGTTGATTATGGCTCTCGACCTTAATTGGATTCGACAACAGTTTCCGGCCTTAACGCAGACCCACAACGGTCAACCAGCGATTTTTTTTGATGGGCCGGGTGGTACTCAAGTCCCTCATACGGTGGTTGCTGCCATTAGCGACTATCTGCTCACCTCTAATGCCAACGCTCATGGTGCTTTTGCCACAAGCCACCGCACCGATACCTTAATCGAAGCCGCCCGCGGTGCTGTTGCTGACTTCTTAGGATGTGACGCGTCAGAGATTGTGTTTGGCTCGAACATGACGACGCTCACGTACAGCTTTAGCCGTGCCATTGGTCGCAGCTTGCAACCGGGTGACGAAATTATTGTCACCACCCTCGATCACTATGCCAATGTTTCAAGCTGGCAAGCCTTAAGTGAGCAGGGTATTATCATTCGCACCGTTGATATTCACCCAGAAGACTGCACTCTAGATTTAGAGAGCTTGGCGCGATCGCTCACTCCCCGCACCAAGTTGGTTGCTGTTGGCTATGCTTCCAATGCAGTTGGCACAATTAACGACATTGCCACGATTACTCAAATGGCCCATCAAGCCGGAGCCTGGGTGTTTGTCGATGCTGTTCACTACGCCCCCCACGGTGCGATCGCCGTTCGTGACCTAGACTGCGACTTTCTCACCTGTTCTGCCTACAAATTTTTTGGCCCTCACCTCGGCATCTTATACGCCAAGCAAACTCATCTGGCACAACTACAACCCTACAAGGTTCAACCAGCCCCCGATGAGATTCCTAGTCGCTGGGAAACAGGCACCCAAAACTATGAAAATATGGCAGGACTACTGGCTACTATGGCCTACCTAACCACTCTGGGCCATCAAGTAAATGCCTCAGCAACCAATCGACGCCTTGCTCTGATGACGGCTATGTCTGCTATCCAAACCTACGAGCAAGACCTCAGCCGTGCCCTCTTGCAAGGCTTAGCCGCAGTGCCCGGTCTGAACATATACGGAGTGACTGACCCGACTCGGCTACAGTGGCGCACTCCAACTTTTGGGTTGCGTCTCCGTGGATATACTCCCCTCGAACTAGCTCAGCAATTAGGCGATCGCGGCATCTTTACCTGGAATGGTAACTTCTATGCGCTCGGTCTCACCCAACGGCTCGGCCTAGAGTCTAGCGGTGGTTTAGTTCGTATTGGTCTCGTGCACTACAACACAATGGATGAAGTGAACCGACTTTTACAAACCCTTCACGATCTAGCGAAACCTACAGATATTAATCTAGCGAATCAGCTCTCGGCTCAAGTTTGAAATGAGAATAACTGGGCACTCTAAGGTCAGACTCATCAGTAGAAATTGCGGCGTCTGATCATGAAAGCACACCAGTTTAACAAAGGTCGCGTCTTCCCGCTCCAACTGGTTCTCATCCTGCCCTTTGTGCTGCAAATTTTTGGAGCTGTGGGCTTAGTTGGGTTCTTATCGTTTCGCAATGGACAAAAGACCGTCAACGACCTGGCAAACCGTTTGATGGACAGAACAAGCGGCTCAGTGCATCAGCATTTAGACTCGTACCTGTCTGCTCCTCACAGATTGGGTCAAATTAATGCCGACTCGATCCGGATGGGGTTGCTAAATGTCAGCGATCGCGAAACAGTAGGTCGCTATTTTTGGCATCAAATGCACGCTTATGATGTCAGCTACATCGGCATTGGCCTCACCACTGGCGAAGGAGTTGGAGCCGCCCGCTATGATGGCAAAACCGTCACGATGGATGATTGGAGCGCTAAACCCCCTAACAATTGGAAAAGTTATGCGATCGATGATCAAGGCAATCGCACCCAAATCTTAGAGACTCTTGATTGGAATAACTTTGAGCAGCCTTGGTATACCGAACCTGTCAAAGCTAAAAAACCTATTTGGTCGCCTATTTACACCATCAACTATCCTAATCACGTTTACATTGCAACTTCTGCAGGTCGCCCTATTTACGATGCCCAAAATCGCTTGCTAGGGATGGTCAGTATTGATGTGTCGTTATTAAAACTGAGCGATTTTCTGCGCGGCTTAGAGGTCAGCCGTACGGGACAGGTCTTTATCATTGAGCGTGATGGCGTGCTCATTGCCAACTCTGGTAAAAACCAGCCCTACACTTTAGTCAAAGGTGAAGCGCAACGATTAAAGGCATCTGCCAGCCCCGACGCTGTTATTCAAGGTGTGACCCAGAAACTGCAAGATAGATTTCAGAGTCTAGAGGCGATCGCTGAAGATACTGACTTCAAAATGGAATTTCAGGGAGAACCCTATTTTGTTGATGTCACCCCCTGGCGCGAGGAATATGGTTTAGATTGGCTGGTTGTGGTCAGCGTGCCCGAAAGTGAGTTTATGGCTCAAATAAATGCCAACACGCGCACAACGGTGTGGCTGTGCGTTGCGGCTTTAGGTGTTGCCACTGTCATGGGCATTTTCACAGCTCGTCGCATTACTCGTCCGATTTTACGTCTCAATCAGGCGAGTCAGGCAATGGCATCGGGCGATCTTGACCAAACTGTAGAAGACAGCGGCATTCAAGAACTCAATACCCTTGCTGGCTCTTTTAATCATATGGCTGGGCAATTACGCGAGTCTTTTGCAGATTTAGAAAAAAATAACGAAGCTCTAGAAGATCGCGTTGAGGCTCGTACCTTAGAGTTGAGAAATACTCTAAGCGAGTTACAGCGCACTCAAGCTCAGGTTATTCAGAGTGAGAAGATGTCGAGCTTGGGACAACTGGTTGCTGGAGTCGCCCACGAAATTAATAACCCAGTTAACTTTATTCATGGCAACTTAAACCACGCGCAAGCCTATACCGAAGACCTCCTCGAATTTATTCAGCTTTATCAGAAGCACTATCCTGAGCCTGTTAATGAAATTGAGCAGGCAGCAGAGGAGATTGATCTTAAGTTCTTGCAAGCAGATCTACCCAAAATGTTGACTTCGATGCAGGTAGGTACAGAGCGGATTAGAAAAATTGTGCTGTCTTTGCGCAACTTCTCACGCATGGACGAAGCGGAGATTAAGCCTGTAGATATTCACGAGGGTATCGACAGCACTCTCATGATTTTGCAACATCGGCTCAACGCCCGTCCTCATCATCTTGCCATTGAAGTCATCAAGCAGTACGGTGATCTGCCTCTGGTTGAATGCTATGCTGGGCAGCTCAATCAAGTCTTTATGAATATCCTGACGAATGCGATCGATGCTTTAGATGAGTTGACGGGTCAAGACACTGAAACATCTTCGTCGCCACAAATTATGATTCAAACCGCAGTCGTCGATCGCGACTGGGTCAAAATTGCGATCGCAGATAATGGCCCTGGCATCCCTACCCATATCCAACAACGCATTTTCAATCCTTTCTTCACCACTAAGCCTGTGGGTCGAGGCACTGGGATGGGGATGTCAATCAGCTATCAAATCATCACCGAAAAACACAACGGCAGACTAGTATGTAATTCTACTCCGGGTCAAGGTGCTGAGTTTGTCATTCTAATTCCAATCCATCAGCAAACTCACTTATGACCTTGATGCTACTGCTTCTCAGTATTTATAGGTAATCAAACTACTTTATTCTTCGATTACGCAAAAGACGGCGATCGCGCTTTAAACAAATAAGGTAAAAATTTACACTTGAAGGGCAATATTTAAGTCTTGTAAAAAACGATACTAATTCATTTAAGATCCTCATTCTTCTGCTGTACGGTTAGACAAGATCCTCAGCATCAATGAGTTTCTAAAAATTCTTGCGCTTGTGTCGAGCTTCCACCCCGTTGTGCAAACGGAGGCCACAGATGACATCTTCTCTCAGCTTAGTTTGTAGCAATTCTACATTGACTAACCAACCTCAACCGCCGTTAGTGCTAGTGACTGATGACGACAAGTTCATGCGGGCTCTGTTGCGGCAGGTGATGGAACAAGAAGGATATCGTGTTGCCGAAGCTCAAGATGGTCACCAATGTCTAGAACTGTACGCCGAATTGCAACCTGATCTGGTGTTACTAGATGCCAAGATGCCTGTGGTCGATGGCTTTAGTTGCTGCAAAGCTTTGAACCAGACGTATGGGCAATCTGTGGCACCTATTTTGATGATTACTGGGCTTGATGACAGCGAATCAGTAGATCGTGCCTTTGACGCAGGAGCCATCGATTACGTTACCAAACCCATCCATTGGCCCGTTTTGCGCCAGCGAGTGCAGCGGCTGCTCAAGCAAGCCACAACCCAGCAAGAACTGCATCAGTTCCGGCTCTCCCTCCAAACTTTAGTGGACGAGCGTACTATAGAGCTGAGCGATCGCACCCGACAACTTCAGAAAACGCTAGAATTTGCAGCCACGCTCAAAGAAATCACAGATAGGGTGCGCGACTCTCTAGATGAGCAACAAATCTTGCAAACGGCAGTCCAACAAGTCGCTTGGGCTTTAGAACTGGGTTGCTGCAATGCGGCTCTCTACGACCTCGATCGCGGCATCTCTAATATTTGTGCCGAGTATAGTGCTTCTATCCCTGGTTATCAGGGGCATCTCATCAAAATGAGTGACGTTCCTGAAATTTATCACCAGCTACAGCAGGGAGAAGAATTTCAGTTTTGCTCACTCTTATCTCATGACGGGCGAGGTCGTGTCTCTTTGTTTGCCTGCCCCATCCGCAATGCCGATCAAGTGATTGGTGATTTATGGCTCATTAGCCCAGAAGATCGGGTTTTGGATGAGCGAGAAAGGTACTTAGTACAACAAATTGCGAGTCAATGTGCGATCGCGATTCGCCAATCCCAACTCTATCAAGTGGCTCAAACTCAAGTCAAAGAGCTAAAAAAACTCAACCAACTCAAAGACGATTTTCTCTCAACTGTTTCTCATGAACTGCGATCGCCCCTTTCCAACATGCGCTTAGCCATTCATGGATTAGAACGCTTGATTGAAAAAAAGCCAGATCGAGCTGCAAGCCCAACCGCTGGACACAATGCCAAAACCCAGGCTTATCTCAACATCTTGCACAATGAGTGTGAGCGCGAAATTCGCTTAGTCAACGATTTACTAGATTTACAGCGTTTAGAAGCGGGCCGTTACCTCGTAGACTCAAAACCCATTTCGTACGACTGGATTGTCCCAATCAGCGAGTCATTTCGCGAACAACTGCACCGTCGCCAACAGTTGTTAGAAGTTGAACTACTGCCTGCAAGCTCCATCCCCTTGATGTCTGACCTCAACTGTTTAGAGCGTATCTTGCAAGAACTGCTCACCAACGCCTGCAAATACAGTCCGTCTGGAGCCAAAATTGTAGTCTCCTTCACGACTCAGGCCGACCACTTTATCCTGAAGGTTTCTAACTTTGGTGTAGAACTCGCAACCGAACAAAGCCATCGTATTTTTGACAAGTTTTACCGTATCCCTAACGGTGATCCCTGGAAGCAAGGCGGTACTGGCTTGGGGTTAGCGTTGGTCAAAAGATTGGTCGAAAATATTGGTAGCTCTATTAGCGTCACCAGTGGAACTAACCACACCTGCTTTACTGTAGAGCTCAAGTCTTTAGCGATCGCCCACAGTTGTTAAGCACTGCTAACCGAAGACATGTGACCTAAGCAGATCTGCCGTTGAGTCGAGTGTCAAAGTTGTAGACTAGACGAGAAAAAAGATCACAGTTATTCCCCCAGCAGTGCATGGAAGAAATATCCCTAAACCTAACCGATAATCTGACCCCTCAGATACCTTCAGTTACCCCCAGCTTTGATGTGCAAGTTTTGCAAGATTTACGAGCGCTGGTCGGAGAAGAGGCCGACACGATGGTAGGCGAACTGATCGAGTGCTTCTTACACGATACTGCTGAGCTACTGAAGTC
>CBIHQL010000008.1:0-21937 GCA_966211855.1 uncultured bacterium | reverse complement strand
CAGTGTTGCTGTCTTATGTGAAGTAAAGAAAGCAGGCATTAGTGTACCTGCAGATCCAACCGACGGTAAGACCTGTGATTCTACCACCCAAGAGAACGTTAGTAAGTAGATGTATTAGCCCAGAAATCAGTATTCTTTTTCGAAAAAACTCTGGGCTATAAATATTAGAAAGTGGATGAGTTTGCAAACTCATCCACATTTTGTTTATTAATATTGATGTGAGAATTGAAAGAAAGTTTGTTATGAATCCTATCTCTTACTTTCACCGGCAAGCCCATACAGCATTTGTTCAAGGAAACTACTCTCAAGCAGCTGAGTTGTATGAGAAAGCGATTGAAATCGAACCAGATGTTAAGCATCACTACTGGAGTTTGGGATTGATGTTGCTTCTACAAGGTCAAGAACCCGAAGCTCAGACAACTTGGCTGTTAGGAATGGCAGATGGCGAAGCAGACGAAATTGAACAGTGGACTGTAGACCTTGTAAAAGTTCTGCAAGATGAGGCAGAACGACAAAAATCTTTGGAAAATTATTCAGTTACTTGGGCAATTCGACAACAAATTCGGGAAATTTATCCAACTAGTATTAGTAATTTACTTGAAATTGTTAGAGTATCTATTCACTTAAGAGAATTTTTTGAAGCGGATATAAGTAATGCGAATTACGTACTTCAAGAAGTACCACAGGTAATAGTTGACCAAGATCTACTACTGAAGACTCTAGAGGATGTTTTGCAGGCTGCTCCTTTGCATCCTTTATCTCATATTTTTGTAGAAGCTTGTATACCTCATATTGTTGACGCTACAGATGGTATAGCAACTATCCTGAATGCATCTCTTCATATTGCTTATGCCATGAAAGAGGCTGGTGTAGCAGCCTCTTTGGCTAACTTGTGTTTGCGCTTAGACCCAGAGAACTTACCAGTGTTAAGAAATTTAGCTAGTTGTTATCAAAATGATGGACAATATCAAAAAGGTATAGAGATAGCAAAATTATGTTACTCTTTATCTAAATCTCTACCAGACCAAATCTTTGCCAACACTTTGATACTCAGGGGGCTGTTAGGATCTGGCGGTTTATGGGAAGAAGCACTTACTATATTTCAACATCATGAGATTCTACTTTTATCTCTTTTTAAAGAAAAGCTACAGTTGTTAGATAGAAGTGCAAGTATGCGCTTGTTCTTGTCAGGATTTTTTCTGCCTTATCTTAGAGATGAGCCTATAAGTAATCGATTGATTCAAAATAAAATTTCTCAAATCGTTCAGTCTAGTGTAGAAACCTTTGCTCCAGAAAAAATAAAGCTTTTCAACACTCAATCGCGCTTAATTTCACCATCCAAGGTTTTGAAGATTGGCTATCTTTCTCATTGCTTGTCGACCCATTCTGTAGGTTGGCTGACTAGATGGTTATTTCAACATCATGACCGAGAGCGGTTCCAAATTCATGCTTATTTCATGTGCTACAGACCTATTAATGACCCGTTACAGGCATGGTACGTTGAGCAAGCATCCTACGTTTATCGCTCAGGAATAGATGGTCCAAATGATGGGCTAGAGATTGCTAATAGGGTTTATGAAGATGAGATCGACATCTTGATAGATCTTGACAGTATTACTTTGGATATGAACTGTGAAGTTTTGTCACTTAAGCCTGCTCCTGTACAGGCTACATGGCTAGGTTGGGATGCTTCGGGTTTACCTGCAATCGATTATTTCATTGCTGATCCATATGTTTTGCCTGATTCAGCACAGGATTATTACAGCGAGAAGATCTGGCGTTTACCTCGTACATACATAGCAGTTGATGGTTTTGAGGTGGGCGTTCCTACTCTACGTCGTGACCAATTGGATATTCCTAGCGATGCGGTCATCTATCTTAGTGCTCAAAAAGGCTACAAGCGTCACCGCGATACAGCTCGCCTTCAGATAAAAATTTTGAGAGCTGTACCGAACAGCTATTTTCTTGTCAAAGGGGCTGCTGATCAAGAAGCTGTCAAAAGCTTCTTCTGTGAGTTGGCTGAAGAAGAGGGTGTTAGTTGCGATCGCCTCCGCTTTTTGCCTGCAGTTTCCGCAGAAGCAGTACATCGAGCTAACTTGGGCATTGCTGATGTCGTTTTGGATACTTATCCCTACAACGGGGCTACAACAACTCTTGAAACCCTATGGATGGGAATTCCGATCGTTACGAGAGTGGGTGAACAATTTGCTGCTCGTAATAGCTATACCATGATGGTGAATGTTGGCGTAACAGAAGGCATTGCCTGGACTGATGAAGAGTACATTGAATGGGGGGTTCGCTTAGGCTCAGATCCGCTACTAAGACAGAAAATTTCTTGGAAACTTAAGCAGTCTAGGCAAACAGCCCCCCTATGGAATGCCAAACAATTTACGCGTGACATGGAAGCTGCTTATGAACAGATGTGGATAAATCATCTAGAAAATTATCCTGAATGATAATTTAGTAAGCCCAATCAGCTTCGTCAAATATTAATGGAGCGAATTAGGCTGATGTGTTTACACAATAAAGCTCAGTCCTCTCTCACTGAGATAAGGCTTAATGCTAGGAATAATAGGTAGTGACTCCAATTTTTGACTCGTGGTGTTCAGTGATTGAGCTAGACTTTCAACAATATTGTCGGCAAAGTTATAGTTTTCTCCATATTGGAGAGTTAGATAAACTAAAAGCTCAAGAGCATAGTCTGGAAAATCAAGCATGTCAGCAATACAAGCTAATTTAAATAGCTGCTCTGGCTCCTGTAGATGAAGATTTTGATTTGCCTGGATTAGGTCTCGAAAATAGATACACTCTCCCCAAAGCATCTGACCAGGACGGTTCTTCGGGCGAACAGGGGATTGCTCTCGTTTATAGTAGGCAGCTGCAAGATCAAATAATGTAAAGCCTTTGTTTCTTAAGTACCTATCGACATCAGCAAATAAAGGCTGATTGAGATACACAGGGGAAAAGCTAACCTCCGTCTGAACAGCTAGAATACCACGCTCTAAAACTTCAATCGCTCCTTCTAAAATTGGAAGCTCTGCACCCTGAGCATCGATTTGTAAAAAGTCAATGTGTTTAATTCTCTCTGATTTGCAAAAATTATCTAAAGTAGTAGTTTCTACTTCTATAGTGAAATCAACCTCCAGTAAATTAGGTAGTTGAGAAAATCTCTGAAGATAATCTATATTAGGCTCATACAAAGAACTGGATTCTAGGTTTCTAGTACCATATAGGGTAGCTTCGGACTCTGTACGCCAAAGAACCAGAGGATAGTGCCTCTCCCACCAATTTATCTGACGTTCATCAAGGTTGGTATTAGCTACAATGCAGGCATCTTCATCTACATCAAACCCATAAATAGTTAAATTTGGGGCAAAAGTATCCCAACCTTGACTGCCATAATCATCCTGTTCTCTTACTTTTCGAGAACCAACAATACATATAGTCAAATGTATCTTCTCTAGATGACCATTTCTTTTGAGACTTGTCAGGAAAATTGGTTTGCTCTGCATAATCATTGCTTTTTTGCTATGACTCGTTCGTAAGTTTAGCTATGTAGTTTTTAGTCTTGTCTGCAGGTAATGCAATGATATTTAGCCTGTCCTGAAGCTGGCTTTCAGCTGAGATTGGAACAAGCTTTTTAATGTAAGGCTGGTAAATAAATACTTGATAACCATATGCCTTTAAAAAATCGGCAACCTCTGAATTACTGCCTTTTCTACCTGATATGTTTTCATAAAGAATGACTGGTGAAAACTTATTTAGTAGATACTCGCTACCTTGTAAAACTTGAAGTTCATGTCCTTCAGCATCAATTTTTATGAAGTCTACGGAATCAATTTTCTCCTGCTGAATGAGACTGTCTAGGGAAAAACATTTGACCTCTTCAGATGTGTCCGCTACTCGTTCTATTTCGTCAATGCTACTAACTATTTCATTAAGCTCGCTAGCTCTATGTAGGAAAAGTCGAGCTGTTCCATTGTAGTTACTTGCTGCACCTTGATGAATTGTTATCCAATCTAATTGATTAAGTCTGCAAGTTTCCTCTAAGCACCGAGTACAGCCAGAAAAGGGCTCAACTGCTAAAATATGGCCGCTAGAGCCTACCCTTAAAGCGGCACTGAAGGTATAAACGCCAACATTTGCACCAACGTCAATGACAGTCATTCCAGGCTGAATTTCAGTTCGCCAGAACTCTATTTCTTTTTCAAACCAATCTCCTTCAGCAATTAAGACACTTGTTACGATGCTGTAGAAACTCGGCTCAACGGCTAACAATATCTGATCTTCAAAAGGTACGTAAGTTATAGGACTATCAACAGTTAAATGGCACCATTGCCACGACAAGCTGCTAGACTGTGATATTGAAAAATTTTGAGCAGATTCTAACCAAAATCTGGCTAGCTCTAAATTTCCTAAATCTTTGTAGGCTAGGTAAAGAGCTTGGGAAATACATGCAGAATTGGGTGAAAGCTTTAATGCTTGGTGTAGCTGTAAAAGTCCCTCAGGCTGATGGTTTAATAGTTTGGCAATTCCTAGCTTGAACTGGTTCGAAGTGGATTGAGGCAAAACTTGAACAGCTAAATTTAGCAGTCTCAACCCAATTTGATTATAGAAGGTCATTTGAGACTTATAGAGTACTTCACTCAGCAAGAACAGAGCTTGATTAGAACCGTTGTCAGCCTCCAAAACAGCCTCAATCTGTTTCCAATGATTACTACTTAAATAAGTTTGAGGGAAATATATTAGCCCTATAGGAAGTTTTTCAGGATGCTGATAAGCTAGTTGTAGAGTATTAAGGAAAGTTTCAAAAGCTATTTCTGTGGCATTTTCTACTTTTCCTAACATACTTTGCACTAGAGCAAAATGAGCTGCACAAAGTGGATGATTATCAAGACCTCGACTTAATGCGTTGATAGCCATGTCGAGATAAATTTCTCGCATACTAAGTTCTTCACTTTGTTCTGCCTCAATAAGTGCCAAAACAGCAAAGTTATTGAAGTCTAAAGCAAAAATTGGTTCCTCCCAGGAGGTAGCGCTAATAATTGCATTAATACGAATTGAAGTACTTAATCTTAGTTCAGAGCAGTTTTGTTGAATGTACGCTAGATACGTTTCGAAATAGGATGATTCCATAATAGATATCTAACACCTTTTTGATTATATTCTTTCAAGCAATATAGCTTAGCCATTAATTATTTTTTCTAAAACCACTATGCGCTCTATGCTTAGAATTCTGTCTATTTTAGGCTCGTAAAATGGTGAAGGAAAAATATCGTTGAAAAAGTTATTAGTTATTGAGTTTTCAATAATAGTTAAAAAATCGACTGGTAAAGGACAGTCTATATGGCGGCTAAGGAGGCCAAAACCAGCTCGTTCTCGTCGGTACGATCGCTGTGGTGCATTTTGTTTTAGCCATTTGTCAAAGTTTGCTGAACTATTCATCGTGGCTAGTAGTTGTTCAAGTAACTGGGCGGGTGGGGCTGTACGGGTACTGGTAACCCAAGCTTGTTGAATTAGATCGGTTCGTTGGGCAGGGTTGAGCCAAGCAGCGATCGCCAATTTTCCAGGTGAGGTTGGTAATTGCTGCAGTTGTGTTTGTACAGATTTGCCTTGTGAGAGTGCTAATACCAGTTTACTGAGGTCGGAGCCATAGGGTTCCAGATCTGCGCGAGCTGCCTCTAAGTCGCCTAGCCACCAGCGTAAGCCTCCTCGACTTTGGTGTAAGTAGGTAGTTAAGTCTTTATCTGTAGAGGATTTATCCAGCAATTTTTGGTAGTAGGTTTCCATGCGACGGGTAACCTGCTGATAAATTGGCTGAAGCTCTGGTGAATTCCAGATGGGGCTGGTGATTAAGAGTGGATCACGGATGGCCTCTAGAGCGATCGCCTCAATACCTAAGTCACCCTTCCCCTGAGCTAACAAACTTAAGCCCAAGCCATAGAATACGCCTCGCTTAGCAGGAACTAATTGAGCAGAGCGAGCAAACTCTTGACTGGCTGCTTGAGGGTCTCGATTGAGCAGTAACCAGGCTAAGTTACTATGTCCAAACTCTTGATAGGGTGATGCGTCAATTCCTTTTTGTAGCCAAGCGATGCTATCAGTAAATAACTGTTGCTGTTGTGCTGGATCTGCGGTTTGTAAGCCTAAGTTGCCTAGGTTCCAACCGAGTTGGTAGGAGTAATAGGACTCCCAAGGTGCTAATTGATGAGCGCGATCGAGCGACTGCACAAAGTTAGGAATGTCTTTCCGACCTAGAGCAGCGAATCCCTGACTTGATAGTTTCCAAGCCCAGTGGATTGGAGCTAGCCAGAAGGCGATCGCAAGCAACAGACCCGTCCCACCCCAAATAAGACCTTGACTCAGTCGATGATGGCTTGGTGCTACTGAGTCCTGGCTCCCTGATTGTGGGGCGAGGACAGCACGAAAGGCTGAGACCAAAACTGCCAAGAAAATAACTAAAGTGCCACTAATACAGATATTGTCCAGCTGATAGTCGGTGAGGCTCATCACGCCATAACCCAGTAACCCAGCGTAAATGCTACCAGTCAAAACTCGTTCTAATTGTGTGGTTGCAGCAGGGTTGGCATCGGTGATCTGGAGCCATTTCCATCCTAGATAGCTCAGTAAGGCGATCGCAGCGAGTAGAGTTCCAATGCCCCACAAACCTAGCTCTGCCCAAATTTGTGAGGGGGTATTGTGGAGTTGATAAGCTAACTCGGCTTCTCGCCCTGCCCAAGCGGGTCGGTATTGCTGATATAGGAGTGGCACACTTCCAGGGCCAGCCCCGAACCAAGGATGACTCAGCCCCATCTGCCATCCTGTTGCTGATGTAATTAAGCGATAGGCCAACTCTCCACCCGCTTGCCCCCTCAAAATTGCTTGAATAGAGGTTAGGAGACGTTGGTTTGCCAGCAAAAGTAGAACCAAGACTGCCACAATACCAGCGCTACCTAAGCCTAACCAGCGACGAGGTAGAGAACTGCGAAATAGCAGAACGCTGATGCTAACTAAACTGAGAGCCAGTAGGCTTAGCCATCCTCCGCGAGAACTGGTGGTATATAAATCGAGAAGGCCAAAGCCGACCCCAGCAACCCATAACCAGCGCTGCTTGCCTGTCTGTAAAAAACTGAGGGCTGCCAACAAAGGTAAAGCTAAAACTAAATAACCCGCAACATAGTTTTGATGTCCAATGGGTGCCCAGTTACGGAGTTCTAAAATTGAAAAGTCAAAGGATAAATTGACTCCGTATTGTTGGAGCGATCGCAAGCGCAGTATTTCTGGAATAAAAGTTTGACTAGTCCAGAGAGTAAGACTGACGGTAATAAAAGCTAAATTTAAGTAACCCTGCCAAACTAAGAGCCTGAAGCGTTGCTCAGAAGTTTGTAAGGATTGATTGAGAGCATATAAAGCGGCTAAGAATCCTAATCCAGCCCAAACATACCAACGAGCTTGGGCAGAAAATTCTGCGAATACTGCGGATAGTAGAGAGCCGACGACCAAAAGACCAGCAATCCAGTCTAGGCCATTGCCTAAACGTTCGATTCGATGCTGGTGCCCTACAATCCACAAAAGCCATACGATTGGGCAGACCAACGCAACCTGCCACAAAAACACCCAAGGCCATGACAAAACTAGGGATGTGCTGTCGGGAAGTAAAGTAAACAACCCGTAGAACATCGCTGTGAGTAACCCCAGCAACCGACCGTCCGTATTCCTAGAGTTAGCATCTGTGAGACTTTTGTCAGGATTTGGCTTTGTCATTTAACACCCTTGAACGGTCAGCAACTCGACGCTCAGTGAATTTAAGCGATTTAGTACGCCCCTTTGCCAAACAAAACGATGCGACAGGTTTCTACTAAAATGTCGAGATCTAAGTTGAGCGACCAGTTATCGATGTAATAAAGGTCTAAGCGGACTGCATCACTGAAATCAGTAATATCTGAGCGTCCTGAAACTTGCCACAACCCCGTAATTCCAGGGAGGACTTGATGACGAATGTGGTGCCAGGTATCAAAGCGCTCTACATCTCGCAGCGGTAAAGGGCGAGGGCCAACTAGACTCATTTGCCCTAGCAAGACATTAAATAATTGGGGCAACTCATCAATACTAGTGGATCTCAAAAAGCGACCAATCCGAGTGATTCGAGGGTCATGTCTAATTTTGAACATGACTCCACCTTTGATTTCATTGCAAGCTTCTAGCTGGGCTTGTAGTGCTTCGGCATCAGTCACCATCGTGCGGAATTTCCACATATGAAAGACTTTGCCATGCAACCCCATCCGTTCTTGCCGAAAAAAGATTGGGCCTGGAGAAGAGAGCTTGATCGCGATCGCCACTGCCAAAAAGAGCGGGGAAAGCAGACTCACGCCAACTAAAGCTCCGAAGACATCTATCCAGCGCTTCAAGCCATACTCCAAACTGCTGAAGAAACGTGGTTCGACCCGCAGAGTTGGTAAACCGGCAAAGATCTCAGGCAGACCGCGACGATGCAGCATATCTACACTGGAAGGCAACAAGCGCAAAGTAATACCGTAACGCCGGAGCTGCCAATAAAGCGCAGAGGCCAAGGCGGTATCTGGTAAACTTTCTACCAAAACTTCTTTAGCTTTGGATGCCAAAATTGTCTGTAGAGTTGTTGGGGTATGTGCTGTCGTTGCCAGTGCTGCTCCGACAACTTGGTAATGTGAGGCGTTCTGACCTTTGAAATTTAACCGTTGTTCTAGTACGTGAGACAGTGTGGGGAAGCGATCGCTGGGGGCAATCAAAAAAACCGGACTCGACACTGGGCTTTGCTCAAACTGCCGCAAAATCAAAGTTGCTAAGAGCCGAAACCCAATTACTAAACCGACACTACTAAACCAAGCTGTAAAAAATAGCGATCGCGGCGGGTCTAGTTTGGGGTCATAAAAGTAGCTAATCACCAGGGAGAGTAAGTAAACCGTACTCACCAATTTTCCGGCTCGGAGGTAGTTTTTCCACTGCGTTGCCGAGGAGTACAGCCCCCCGTAAGCAAAAAACAGCAACGTTGCCGATGCAAAGAGCCAGAATAAACTGGGTAGACCCAACCAACTCCACCAACTCAGCTCCGGCGGTATAGGTGAATAAAATTGGTTAAAATGTGCTGCAATCCGCCAAGCCACTCCTAGGGCTAAGACATCATTGAGTAAGAGCACCAACATTCGGTACCCCTGCCAACCCAGAATTTGCGACAGGTTCAACTTACCAGGAGCCCGAATATCTAGCTTGGGATTTGTGGAAGCTCTGCCAGGAAAGTCAATCATTGCGGTACAAGCAGATTGCGGAGATGCAACAGGGAATTGCTTCGACAATCACCATTTTTAAAGTAATGATGAAGCGGCAACTTCATTCAGTATTCCGCAAAATATAATCAAACCTGACAGGCGCAAGCTGCAATTATTTAAATTTCAGCCAGTGTTGTAACAACTGCCAGCCAAATAGAATGACGAAAGTAGGATTATTGATGCAATAGCGTTGCCACAAGCGCTTTGGCTCTTGGGAGAACCGATATAACCACTCCAGCCCTAGTTTCATCATCCAACGGGGTGCTTGAGCTACTTCCCCACTATGGAAACTAAAAGCTGCGCCCACGCCAATCATGACCGCCGTAACTTTGCCTTGTTGACGGGCCATCCATTCCTCCTGCTTCGGGCAACCCAAACCCACAAAGACTACAGTCGCCCCAGAGTTATTAATCCGCTGTACATCCGCTAGCTCCTCATCTACAGTCAGCGCTCGGAAGGGCGGTGCATAGCTACCAGCGATCGCCAAATCCGGAAATCGCTGAGTCAGGTTTTGCTGCAATTTCTTTAACATTGACTCAGTGCCACCATATAAGTAGATTGGCATTTTTAACTGAGCGGCGCGATCGCACCAAGCCAACATTAAATCTGGCCCATACACTCTAGCTTGACCTTTAACTCCCAGCAATCGCAAAGCCCAAACTAGTGGCATCCCATCAGGAGTGACTAGAGCCGCTTGATTAATAATTTGTTGATACTGTCGCTGCCAATAGGCCGTCATCACCACATGGACATTAGCTGCGACGATGTAGCAGGACTTTCGCGCTTCAACCCAAGATCGGATGCGATCGCAGGCATCAATATAGCTTGTCGCATACACAGGAGTTGAGATAACGGTGACAACAGGGCATTTTTGGTTTGCTTTGCTCATATTCCTCACTATGCCCTTTTAAGGCTTTGCCTGCTTACCGACGCTGACGGGCATAACTTGCCAAGCCTCGCAATCCAAACGCTGGAATTGCCAGAGCTACTAGGGTTGAGAAGCGAAACTGCCCATTGCGGAGACAGCGCATTAAAGCTTGGCTATAGCTTTTAATATCCTCAGGCTGATTGAGCCATTTACTGCCCAGTAATAACAGTTCATAGGCCCGATATTCTAAACCAAGCCGACAATAGAGCTCGAAATGGCGCTTAGCTACCCGATACCAAGCTAAAGGTGTCACTAAGCGACTATTGCTGCCTAAATATTTGCGCCATGTATAAATAGTTTGAGGAATTGCGTGATAGGCACAACCTGTCGCGATCGCTCGCATCCAAAACTCAACGTCATGGAGATCGTCAACACCAAATTCTGTATCGTATCCACCTACTGATTGCCAGAGAGATTTGCGTAGCGGAGTTGTTCCAATGAGTTTCCAGTTTGAGCTTAGGGAAAATGGCTTGGAGCGCAGCATGGTTTGCAGGGATACGTCACCTGGATGAATTGCGATCGCATCACCCTCTGCCCGATCCTGTCTCCAATAAGTGCCGTAAATAAAGCCAGCTTCTGGATGCTCCTGAAACGCTTGATGAATAGCCTCTAAAGCATATTCAGGCAGCACATCATCTCCATCAAGTGGCACTAAAATTTCGCCCTGAGCTAACTCAAATCCATCATTCCTCGCTGCTGAAGGCCCACCATTGAACTGCCGCCAAATCACCCGAATATTAGGCTGCGTCTCCAACTGATGGCAGACATTGACTGTGTCAGCATGCCTTGAAGCATCATTCACCACAATAATTTCTAGCGCTGGAAAAGACTGCTGTCGAATACTCCGAATCGCATCCCAAAGTAGCTCACCCTCGGAGTAGCAGGTGATTATCACACTAATATTGCTAGCAGTTGTCCTCATGTGCAGTTATAACATCAAAGCCTTAAGCAAATGAGCCCCTTGCTGTCTCAACCTTATAGGCAAGAGTCGTAAGGCAGTGATCAGCATAATTGATGCATACTTCTTGCAAAACATCACTAAACCCCACACTCCATAGGCTTCCCAATTCAACTGCCACCATACCCGCCAACTTAAGCCAGATTGTGGTACGAAGACTAGCTTCAAAATTTTGAAAGGATCTCCATCAGCCAACAACCAATTAGAGGGATATAGTCGAGGCTCACCAGGAGAATTCCAGGCAGCATGGCGAGTATCTACGAAAAGCTGAAATCCCGCTTTTTGAGCTCGGATCAAATACAGAGAATCACCACCATAGTGAGGCGTGGTTTTGCTATCAGGATAACCAATCGCATCTACTACTGAGCGAGGAATGCATACTAAATTGCCGCTGAGCAAATCACAGGGAACGACTTGGCCTGGAGGTGGTTGAATGAATCGATATCCCTTCCAGGTCTTCACCTTACCGCCAAAGGAAAGCTGATTTGGGTTATCAGCCTCAAATCCCTGTGCCCCAACAATGACTTTGGGATGTTCACGACAAAACCTGACTAAATCTGCGATCGTTCCTGGGTCTACCCAACAATCATCATTCAGCCAAACAAGAAATTTCGCGCCTTGTTCATAGGCATACTGCATCCCTTTACGAATAGCCCCTGTCCACCACAAACTACCATCACCTTCAAGAATTTTCACATCTAGATAAGCTTCTCGAATAGCTGCCGCAGTACCATCGGTTGAGCCATCATCTACAACGACGATGTGTAGGTGCTCCCACCCTCCTTGAGTACTAAGTTTTTCTAAACAAGATAGTGTTTTCAGTTTTCGATTATGAACCGGAATAATTAAGAAAATGTTTTCGTAGAGAACAGCGTCTCTCATGAATCGAATTTAATCTCTCGAGTCAGTTTAGGTTTTTATAATATTATCAATAACATTTAGCCATGCTTGACTCCAATTTTTTAAATTGAAAGATTGGCAAACTTGCTGATACTGAGTTTCAGAATAGGTTGACCAGTTCTCTAGAATTTGAGTCATTCCATCCGCTAAGTGCTCAGGTGTTACTGCCGTTTTAAGTGAAGGTAAATCTGCGAGCCCGCCTACATCTGTTGAGACTACAGGTGTTTTACAAGCCATAGATTCTAGAGCACTAAGGGAAGTACCTTCCAATGCGATCGTCGGAATTAAAGTCAGCTTAACCTGATTGTAATACTGAACAAGTGACTGCCATTGAATACTACCTAAAAAGCGAATCTTTGATTTCAGTCCAAGCCGCTGAATCAATTGATAACATTCTTGATAGTAGTGTCCACGCAATCCACCCCCAGCAATCCACATCTCATAGTCGCTGTAAGTCTCTACTAGTTTGGAGAAAGCTTCAATGGCTAGATGAATTCCTCTAACTCTACGAATATTGCGAGGGACAAAAATAACTTTCTTACGCTCCAAATTCAAAGGTTTAAAGTGGTTTATATCGACACAGTTAGGGATATACCAGATTCGATCATCTACCTGCTGAAACTCATGGCTTTGAGGCTTAACATTTAAACCCAAAGCACGTAAAAAATTGGTATCATTTGCAACAATGCAAGGTTTTTCTCTTTGGCATAGGCGAACTGCTTGAACTCGAAGCTGATCGGCCAAGGTCGTGGGAGGTTCTAGCCAATCTACACCGTGAGACAGAACAATAACCCGCTCATGCCACTGTACAGATGGGTAATGAAACGGATAATGACAAATCAAAATATCATGCTGACTTAGAAAAGCTCGATTGAAATTCAAAGCAATATTAAATTGATACCAGTCAGCAGCAGCAGACACTTTTTGAACTATTTTCGGAATATATGGCAATTTTCTAACATAATCTCTATTTTCAAGAGTCCGAAATGGTTGAATAATCTTAGACAGATAGCCATGCTGGCTTATAACTCTATGTAAGTTGTCAATATAGGTTTCTTGCCCTCCTGCGATCGGGAGATAAAACATAGTTATCTGGGCAATTTGAATAGGTGAGTTTGGTTTAAGCATATTTTTGACACTAAAAATTTTTAGGGTTGAGATGACGAACTATGAAAAGTTGAATTCTTTCAAATAGATTTATTGTCAAATATCGTTGATGTAGCAGTCGATCTGCTCTAGTATCTGCAATGAAGAATGTTGGATGATTAAGTGGAAAAATCATCTCTGAAGCAGGAATAGCACTCGCATTTTTGCTGTCAATACTGGTATGAGTTGATTCTTGCCCAAAACCGATGTTAGAAACCAAGTTAACGTTAGGAACTATACTCAGACCACTTTGACACCAGCAAGTAAAAACCCACTGATAATCCCATGTATCAATTAATTCTTGATAAGTTAAATCAAATATCTTAGACCAATACGAGACAGCCCTTTTATCTTGGAGTAAATCCTTGAGCCAGTTCTGCTCTCGAATGCTTGGCCAGTTGCACATTTCAACATCATAATGGCACCATGCTCGTCTCCATGTCGCCCATCCCCAGAAATTGATATAACGCGAAAAATAGTAGCTGCTTTTGCTGCGTTGATGATTAGAAATAAAGTTGTTTCCCGAGATCACCATAACGCGCTCGTCTCGTTGATAATACTCAAGTAATGTTTCGCAAAAGCGAAAAAATGTGGGATGAGGTAAACAATCATCTTCTAGAATGATAGCTGTTTCAACCTTAGAAAACACCCAGTCTAACCCACTTGAGACTCTGAACTTACATCCTAGATTTATTTCCGAATAATTTCTTTCAACTCTACATTCCCAATCGACTTGTTCGACAATTGCTCGTGTTGCTGCACATTTTTGTGTATCTTCTGGATGAGTTTCTCTAGGACCATCAGCAACAATCAATAGTTGAGATGGTTTAGCTGCTCGAATAGATGCAAATACTCTCTCAGTTTTCTCCGGGCGGTTGAAAATCAATAAAATGACTGGAGTTATTAGCTGAAAACTCATAGTTAAATTTTTAACTTCTTTAAAACTTTAGCAAGAAAACTAGGTTGAACAAAATACTCATTTTCATCATCCCTTTGTAGTGAAACCTCAAAAGCATTGTATGGTTTTACATAATCAAAAGTATGACCATAAATCTTTTGAAAAAAACCATATTTAATAAATGCTATTTGAGAGTCCTTTACTTTAGGAAGCTCTCCAGATGATGCAAAGTGACTAATTATATTTATTAGATCTAAATGGCTATTGGGTAAGATTATTCCCCCTAGGTCTTCATAGAGCGCTCTTCCCATCAAAATGGATGGCTTATTTCGATATAAAGCTTCAATTCCTATTGTGGAGCCAAAAGTGATTGTGATATCACAAGAATCTATGAGAGCATAGCTGCTAACTGGAGAGTTTGGTGCTATTATTTCAAGATTGGGAAACCTAGATAAAATTTCTCTTATAAATTTTGTTTGAGAATTATTTATATCGGTTAAGTTTGGGTGAACCCTAAGAAATATTTTAATATTGTTGATGCCTTTCAAGTCATTAACTATTTTATAAGTTCCTTCGCCTTGGTCTTTGTAAAATGGATTCTCCCATCCTTGAATAGATGCCATCTCATCTTCAGACGAGTTAAAAATAGCTATATTAATAGTTTGAGAGTCTAGATTTTTAGGCAGTAAACCCTTTTGTTGACTGTCTGTGTATGAAAACCACGCCTGAGGGTCATTATTAGCTCGCTCTTCAAACCATTTAATAGCAATCTCTTGTTTTTGAAATTGAGATAGTTGCGAGTTTTGATAGGTTGATTCAATTTCATTTTTCATGAAATCTAAATCATGAGGATATATATTTTTAGTTAAGCAGTATCGATTCAAATCACCAGATCTTTCATGGACAAAAGTTTCAATTCCTAATGACTGCGTTAACCGTAAAACTGGTCGAATGGGTGACATTCTACCGTTAAAAATTACTACTTTGTCAGGCCTGTATTTTTCAAGCCAGTTTTTTAGAGAGAAATGAACTGTTGCAGCTGCAGCTAAATTACTTCTAATTAACGCTAAGTGTTTCTTTGGGTCTGGATACGGTTCACGCAAATTACAAATAACTGATCCAAAGGCGGCCATGCCAATATCTGAGCCATCCAAGTATATACTCTTAAGTTGTTCTAATGTAACTATGTTTATAGAGTTCAAATTTCGGATAATTTGTTGTTGCTCTTCTGTTACCTGATAAAAATTTTTAATCTGAATATTTCCTTTTCCAAGCCATTGAAGCCCAGAAGTGCGACGAGATTTACACGCAGCACAGATGCCATATTTATGATCGGGATTAGGCTCGCAAGTTGGCAACTCACCATCACAAGTTAAAAAAGTTATACTATGGCCTTGCTGTATATACTTCTCAGCTAACTCTAATTCAGTCTCAAAGTGATATGGAAAAAATGCATAAGGAGAATAGAACAGGATCTTCATTACTTTCCCTATAATTTATTGAGCCTTATTGAGCCATTGCTTGAAATTCTTTATTTTTTGAGATTAGATTCTCGTAAGTCCCTGAGTCTACTAAATTTCCATTTTTCAGGAAATATAGCTGATCGCAGTTTTTCACAGTGCTTAAGCGGTGAGCGATCATAATAATTGTTTTTTCACCACTAAGTTTCTCTAAAGCCCGTACAAACTCTCGCTCTGTGTTATTGTCTAAAGCTGCTGTGGCCTCATCCATCACCAAAACCTGAGGATGATGATAGAGGGCGCGGGCAATCCCGATACGCTGGCGTTGCCCCCCTGATAGACGAATACCCTGCTCTCCTACGAGTGTGTCTAGCTGGTTAGGTAGTTGAGCCACAACATCCTCAAGCTGAGCAGCCCGCAGAACAGACCAAACTTGTTCATCGTCTATCGCGGCATCAGCGACACCAAATGCAACGTTGCGTCGAATAGTATCATCTGAAAGATAAATACTTTGGGGGATATAGCCAATTTGTCGCTGCCAACTATCCAGATTTGTACTGATATCAGTTCCATCAATACAAATTGAGCCTTTACTAGGAGTGAGCAACCCCAAAATTACATCAACAAGTGTGCTTTTTCCTGCTCCAGATGAACCGACAAATGCAATTGAGTTTCCTTTAGGAATGTGAAGCGAAATATCAGTGAGTGAATATTTATCCGCATTAGGATACTGATAGAAAACATGTTTCAGCTCAATTGCTTGATAAAGCTGAAGCGCTGGCTTTACATCAGCCTCTGATAACTTGTTTACTTTCGTTACACTTTCAAGTTCATATAAGTCTTTAAAGATGACATCCGTGACGTGTCTGTAGTAACGGATTGAGGTGGCGGTTGAAGCTACTCGTTTGACTGCAGGCATGATCCTGAGGGCCGCGATCGCAAATAAAGAAAGAGTTGGTAATACCGTTTGCAGCCCTCGGCTTTGAATAACGGTGATAATAACAATTAGAAGGACAGCCGTGATTACCACTGTTTCAATAAAAAGCTGAGATAAGCTGCGAATGAACTCTAAAATAACATTTGCTTTCTCTGAAAGAGCTTTGTGATGGGTATAAGCATTAATAAAAAAGGTTTCTCTTCCTAGAATCTTAGTTTCTTTGATACCACCTAAACCTTGGTTGATCCACTGATAAATTTGACCATCATGATACTGTCGAAGCTGGCCTTGATGGTTAATCATCTGACGCGCCATTTGGCTGAATAGATAGAGCACTCCACCTAAAAAGAAGAGAGCGATCGCTGACGAAAATGGCTCAATGACTATTAATAGAACTACCAAAAAGGTAGTAACCGTTATTTCGGTCACTAGAATCATTGCTGGCGTTAAAACATTCCAAAATAGCTTTGGGACTTCACTAGTTAACTGTAGGCTCAGATTTGCGGTATTACGCTGCAGATGGAAGGTGTATGGAGCGTATAAATAAGCCTTGAGTAGACGAGTGGCTAAGCGAATTTGCTTTTGATTTAAAAACTGGTACTGATAGTAGGATAAGCAAGCTAAGTACAGATTCTTGCCAACGAAAAGTAGCAGCAATCCAAGACTGAGCCAAAGTAAAAATGCTTGATCGGATGTAGCACCCAATATTTGATAGAGCCGATTGAGTAAAGAATGGGACTGAATAAGCTCAGGCTGATTTAAGAGAGCCACAAGTGCTGGAATAGTGCTAACACTCAATGTCTCAAGTCCAGCCCCAATTAGCATCAGCAAAAAAATTCCGAGGAGCTGCCATCGCTCACGCGCATTAAACCCGTAAAGGAGTTTTCTCACAAAATGCTGCATGCCCTATGTTATTACTGCTGTCTCTAGATGTGCCAATCAGCCTCTATTGGGTCTTAGGCTAAAAGCTCCCATTGCAAGGGAGTTCCCCGCTGGACATGACATTTGACAGAGCGCCCTAGGACGACGTTGTAGTACTTGGGAGATAAACCAAACCCTGGACGTACGACCCTTAGATTTTCTGAGGTTAAAACATCACCAGCTTTTAGATCCTGGGCAATGTACAGCGATCGCCGATAAGACAGAGAGGCTTTCTCAGCTTCGGTAGGTCCATACTTTATGATGCCCAAGGCTTGAGTTGCTCTTTCAGTTTCCAGAACAAGTTGCGCCATTTCGGCTGGCTCCATCGAAAAAGCAGCATCTACACCGCCATCTGCACGGTTGAGGGTAAAGTGCTTCTCAATCACGGTTGCGCCTAGGGCGACACTGGCGATCGCCACTCCAATGCCTAACGTGTGGTCTGATAAGCCAACCTGTACATCAAACAAACTTCTTAGGTGTGGAATGGTATTCAGATTAGAGTTGGTAGGAGTAGCGGGATAGGTGCTTGTACACTTCAGCAAAATGATATCTGAGCATCCTGCTTGCCGCGCGGTTTGCACTGCATCATCCAGTTCCGCGATCGTTGCCATGCCTGTAGAAATGATCAGGGGCTTGCCCGTACTGGCTGCTTTGCGAATCAGAGGTAAATCAGTGTTTTCAAATGAAGCAATTTTGTAACAAGGAACCTCTAGAGATTCTAGAAAATCAACCGCTGGCTCATCAAAGGGTGTACTAAAACCAATAATGCCCAGTTCCCGGCACCGCTCTAAAATAGGTTGATGCCATTCCCAGGGCGTATAGGCTTGCTGATACAACTCATAGAGAGAATTACCTTGCCAGAGATTATTGGGATCATCAATGTAAAACTCTCCCTGAGCCAAATTCAGGGTCATGGTATCAGCTGTATAGGTTTGAATTTTAAGAGCATCAACCCCTGCTTTAGCAGCAGCTTCAACAATTGCCAAGGCTCGTTCTAATGACTGGTTATGATTACCAGACATCTCAGCAATGATGAAGGGAGCATGATAAGCACCAATTTCGCGGTTTGCGATCGTAATGTCTCGCATAATGTCTTAAAACGATAGGGGCGATCGCGCATGGAGTGCGTCTTACTTTCTAAAGTACCCGTAATGCAAAGCAGAGTGACCGTTAAACGTTTCCGTTCCCAGAAATCGAAATCCCGCTTTTTCAAAAGTCCGAACGGAGGGCACATTGTCCGGCTTAATCCAAGCATGAATGACCTGAAGACTAGTCTTGTGTAAGACCTGCTGCACTGCTAGTTGAATCAAAAGCTTGCTGTAGCCGTGACCTCGTTGAGCTGGAGCCAGACTAATGCTGATTTGGGCCTGTTGCCCCTTTACACCGTCAATCCGAACCTGCCCAACTGGAACATCTTGAGTATCTAAGCCGATGAAGAAGTGGCAGTTAGAATCGTGTAATTTTTGATTGAACCAAAGTCGATGGCTGTCCCAGGGAATTGGAGCACTCGAAAAAGATGCCATTCGTACCGTTGGCTCATTGCTCCACTGCCACACTGGCTCACAATCATGGGCGATCATAGGTCGTAGGCGAATGGGGCTTTCCTCTAACTGCATCAAAACTCGGGCTACCCCCTCACCATCAACTATTGCTTGGCCTTGAGCACTCATCCGCTGGCGATCGCCTGGAGATTCAAGGAGCTGGCCTACCGCTTGGGCAATCTGTTCAGCGGAAGTTTCATGAGCCCAGCCTAAACCGATGGCAACGCTTAGCCGATCGAGTTCTTGGACAATGGCCTGCTGATTATCAGCCAAGATCAAGAGCAAGCTTGGAACACCCATAAAGGCTAATTCCCAGCAAGTTGTTCCCCCTGCCGCGATCGCGACATCGGCCCAGTCCATGAGCTCTGGCATGTGGGTTGTATTCTGCTCTAGCTTGATCGAAAACGGACAGTAGTTGGCTGTGGTTTGTAGAGACCCGATATGAGGATTGCCACCCCCGATCACCACCCTGACTTCTAGATCAGATTGCCCGAGGTGTTGGAGAGCCTGAATCACTTTGAGAGTGGCATTATCTGGATCACTGCCACCAAGGGTGACAAGAATTTTGTGTGCAATATCAGGATGCGATCGCGATCGTTGCAAATGAGTTAGAAATTCTCGCCTCAACAGAACATACCGAGGCCCCAATAAAAGTTGCGTCTCAGGTTCTCGATGTTGATACCAAGCTTCGCGAGCAGAGGCATTTTGATTCAGGATTAGATCAGCATAATAATGCGTTGCCTGACCGTAATCATCTAGCAGTAATAGTCGCAATCCAGCCACTTTAATTCGTTGCTGATAGGCTGCATCAAAATGATATCCATCTAAGACGACCCATTGTGCTGAAAGTTGAGTGGCGATCGCGATCGTAGCTTCAGCATCCTCTAAACTTCCCGGGGTTGCATCAATAAAAGTGTGAGCGATCTTCTCATAGTGCAAGCGCTGCTCTAGTTGCGGAACTGATAGGGCCATCACTATCAAAGGTTGGCCTCCCATCTCTTGAGTTGCCTGAGCTAAGGCAAGACAGCGCATGAGATGTCCGGTTCCTATCTGGGTAGAAGCATCCGCACGTACAACTAACATCATCAAGCTTTACCGGACTTTAAAGAGTGGCTCTAGAGGCTGACAGCATAATTGGCGGTGTAGAGTCCTCTTTTCTACTGCGTCATATAGGATGGGAAACACTTCGTCGTAAACCGCCAAGAGACGAGCGATGTCATCATCAGTGTGTGAGTAACTCACGTTATGGGTTCCTAAAGTCAGAATTCCTCTTGCAAATACTTCCTGCAAAAATAGCGTTTTGATTTGCCAACTAGTGTAAGGAACAGTGTTTTGAAAAAGTAAAAAAGACCAGGTTGGATGTCCTGCGGTTGAAAGAATATCGCTCACCTGATGGCGCTGGATAAGAGCCCGTAACTTGTCTAAAATCTTTTGGCCTTGACGGCACAGATGCTCAATTACAGGCTGCTGCTGCAACTTCGTTAATGTAGCTAGCGCTGCTGCAAGCGAAAGAGTTTCACCCCCAAATGTAGAAGAAAAGAAGATCTCTTCCATGAGCCTCATAACTTTGGCAGACCCTGCGATCGCTGATAGAGGATAGCCGTTTGCAATGCCCTTACCTAAAGTAACTAAGTCAGGTGTGACACCGAAATATTCTTGCGCTCCACCTTTGGCATAACGAAACCCTGTAATAGTCTCATCAAAAATCAGTAAAGCTCCCTGAGCGTGAGTCAATTCCCGAAGTTCTTCAAGAAAACCAGGTTGCGGTTCCACTACATTCATTGGCTCTAAAATGACCGCTGCCAGTTCGCCAGGATAAGTTTGAAATAGCGTCTCTAAAGAGATGAGGTCGTTATAGATAAACGTATGCGTCAGCTTTTGTACTACTTCAGGAACTCCACGGTTTCGACTGGTAGAGCCAATGTACCAGTCATGCCAACCATGGTATCCACAAACTGCAATGCGATCGCGCCCTGTATATGCCCGTGCTAATCGAATGGCTCCAGATGTGGCATCTGAGCCGTTTTTTCCAAACCGCACCATTTCTGCACAGGGAACTAGTTCTACAATTTTTTCGGCTACTTGCAGCTCTAAAGGATGGGGTAGCGAAAAAATTACACCATCTTGTAGTTGAGCTTGTACAGCGGCTGATACGTCTAGATCTCCATAACCTAAGGTAATGGCAGCTAGTCCATTAATAAAATCGATATATTCATTACCGTCCACATCCCATACATGACTCCCCTTTCCTCGTTGCAGAAAGTATGGTGATATGCCAAGAGGATATTGGGTTTTACTTTTACTGAATGTCTGGCTGCCAAGAGGAATCGTTCTTAGGGCTTTTTCCAAGAAAACTTCCGAATGATGATAGCGCTGGCCTAAATGCTGCTGTTGCTTTGTACGTAAATAAGTAGCATCTGCCTGCAAAGCAGTTTGTACACCAGCATTGCGATGATGGTGAGTATTATAGGTTTGTAGATGAGGTTGCTCTTGAAGCAATTTTAGAATGTCAGCAGCTGTGAAGTCGGGCTTATTGGAATAAAGGGCTTCATAGATTTTAGTCACTAATTCAAAATCAACCGATTCATCCACCGTCCATCGTAAATGAGACAAATCATGGTCGTTTTTGTCATACCCAAGCTTGAATCGTTGTGGCTGCTGATGAATAAATGGGGTGACATGCTCACGATGAGAAGGTAAATCTGCTTCTTTCCAAGCTTCTTCTAGACAGGTAAAGCGTATAACTTCAACATCAAGACCATCAGGATAGGTAGCAATGACAGTATTACTGGTGTAATCGAACGAGCCATTTTGATGAATATCGATAATCCGATCAATCAAATTTGGCTCAGTCAGGGGGCAATCTCCCGTGAGACGCACTATGTGGTCGGGTTGAAACAGAAGAGCTGCTTGGTAGAAGCGATCTAGTACATCGTCTAAGTT
>CBIHQL010000007.1:0-23268 GCA_966211855.1 uncultured bacterium | reverse complement strand
ACCAAAGCGATCGCGCCCGCACTTGGACAGCCGATGAAATGGATCTTTTGGCCTCTGTCGCCGACCAAGTGGGAATTGCTCTCGCCCAAGCACATCTCTTAGAACAAGAACAACACCAACGTGCCACTCTCACCGCTCAAAACTTAGCCCTTGAACAGGCGCGATTTGTAGCCGAAGCCGCCAACCAAACGAAAAGTGAATTTCTGGCGACGGTGAGTCACGAAATTCGCACACCCATGAATGCAGTCATCGCCATGACCGAACTGCTTTTAGAAACACCGCTAAATGATGAGCAAGCCGATTTTGTCGAAACCATCCGTAGCAGTGGCGAAACCTTGCTAGCCGTTATCAACGATATTCTAGACTTCTCAAAAATTGAGTCGGGGCAACTCACCTTAGCAGAGAAGCCATTTCAAATCCGGCCTTGTATTGAAGGCATTCTTGCTCTGCTCGCGCCTAAAGCAGTCGAAAAACAGTTAGAACTCGCTTGCTCGATTGACCCAGAGGTGCCGACCATGATTGTCGGGGATACCATTCGCTTACGCCAGATTTTGGTGAATTTAATCGGGAATGCCATCAAATTTACAGAGCACGGAAAAGTCGCTGTGACCGTCCAAGCTCGGTTGCTTAAATCTGTTCAACCTAGTTCATCTGCCGAGCCCAACCAATACGCGCTCCGAATCGCCGTTCAAGATACAGGGATTGGTATTGCCAGTGAGCGCCTTCACCGTCTATTTCACCCATTTAGTCAGGTGGATGCCTCCAACACACGTCAATATGGTGGCACAGGGCTAGGGCTTGCAATCAGCCGTCGCCTCAGTGAAATGATGCAAGGCCGGATTTGGGTTGAGAGTGAATTAGGGCTTGGTTCAACTTTTTACACGGCTATTCTCACCACTGCAGTTTCTGAGCCATGTACAACAACCCTGTCGCCTAATCAACGGCTGCAAAAAGCTTGGAGCGATCGCCCTCCTATTTCTGCCAACTCACCCACATCACCTGCTCAAGAGACCAGCAGCATTCCTCAGCTGGCAGAGCAACATCCGCTACGTATCTTGTTAGCCGAAGATAATGTTGTCAACCAAAAGGTGGCATTGCAGTTGTTGCAGCGTATGGGTTACCAAGCAGATGTAGCTGAGAATGGGTTAGAAGCGATCGCAGCCTTACGACGTCAGCCCTACGACATCATTTTGATGGATATGCAAATGCCCGAAATGGATGGGCTAGCGGCAACTCAAGCTATTTGCCGAGAATGGAGCGCTGATCAACGCCCTCGCATTATTGCCATGACTGCCAACGCTATGCAGGGCGATCGCGAACGGTGTCTAGCAGCGGGGATGGATGACTACCTCAGCAAGCCGATCCGAGCTGAACAGTTAGCGAATGCCCTCAGCCAATGGCGACCTCAGCCCTTAGCATCTGACTCTCGTCTATTAGCATCTTCGCAAGTGCCAGATGCAGTGACTGATGCAGCTCTGACAGATCTGACCGATATTACCGAACTGATCAAGGCGATCGCTTTAGCTATTTTGGCTCAAGATGCCGGAGGCTTAGAACAAGCGGCAGCCTGCTTAAAAGAACTCAGTGTTGAGCAAGATGCTATGTCACTCGCCTCCCTCAGCCAAGACTTAGAAGCGCTCGGTCATGCCCAAGCCGTCACCGAAGCGGTTATGCTCATGCCGCAACTCTACGCAGAATATCAACAGCTCAAACAGGAAAGGCAAGTTGCCAGCGCTCCCTACTGAGCCTTATTGGGTGGCGATCGCCTGGATGCAGTCAGGGCTGTTGTGTTTAGGGCTATTGACCTGTGAACTGACGGGGTAACTCTCCATAGAGGTGGCAGGATAGGGCTGCAAAAGCGGTTGCAACTGTTCTGAGGTGCGCACTGTAGGGTCGAGCCACACATCATAAGCAGTTGGTGGCAAAATTACGGGCATCCGATCGTGGACTTGGCTCAAGAGTTCGTTAGCAGCGGTGGTCAAGATGGTGCAAGAGGCGATCGCTTCTCCTTCTGGGCTTTGCCAATGCTCCCACAACCCAGCAAAGGCAAATAAGGGTTGCTCTCGCACCTGAAAGTAAAACGGTTGTTTCTGCCCTTGCGATCGCTGCCATTCATAAAACCCATCCGCCAGCACCAAACAGCGACGTTGCCGGAAGGCAGAGCGGAAAGAGGGTTTCTCGGCGACTGTTTCGGAGCGAGCATTAATCAAACGGTTGCCCATGCTCGGATCTTTAGCCCAACTCGGAATCAGACCCCAGCGGAGTTGACGAAATTGCCGGGTAGATTGCTCGTCAGGAGTCATAATCACCCCCACTGATTGGGTCGGCGCAATGTTGTAGCTGGGTGTGACAGTGGGCAGATCTGCCAAGCGAAAGAGGGTCGCGATCGCCTCTGCGGACTGCGTTTGGGTGAATCTACCACACATACGACCTCCTCAATGAGTAATTCCCACCTGCGATAGCTGTCTTTAACAGGTGAATTCTTTTAGATTGAAGATAGTTGACCATAGCAGCCCTCGTTTATTGTGGATCTGCAATTGAAACCTACTGCTGACGCGCCCCAACCGTGGCCTGTTAAAACTCGCAGGCTATTGACTTGGTGGCAATCGTTTTCGCCCTTATCTCGCTTTCTGCTGATTGCCCTGGCAGCACCCTTGATTGTGCTGAATGCTTGGGCGTTTTCGGTAATTTTTAACTACTTTCACTCGCTTGTTGCTATTTTAGCGGGCGCTTCCTTGGTCGCGTTCTTGCTCAACTACCCCGTCAGTTGGATGGAGCACCACGGAGCCCAACGACAACAAGCAGCGGTTTTAGTGTTTTTGGTGGCGTTGTCGATTTTGCTAGCGCTGGGGGTGACCCTAGTGCCATTAGCCTTTACGCAAGCCCAGCAATTAGTGAGTCGCTTGCCAGAATGGATTGATTCGGGGCGGCGGCAATTGTTGATGTTGAATGAGCGAGCCGAAACTCTCAACCTGCCCATCAGCTTAGATGCCCTGGTTGTGCAGATTAACGATCGCCTCAAAGGGCAACTGCAAGGCATTGCGGGTCAAGTGCTCAACCTCGCCGTGATTACGGTTACCAGCTTGCTCGATGTCTTGCTGACGATTGTCTTGTCGTTTTATCTGTTGCAGCATAGCGATCGCCTGTGGTCGAGCTTGGTGGAGTGGTTGCCCAGCAGCATCCGGCAACCGTTTACTGAGACTTTGCGGCTGAGCTTTCAAAATTTCTTTATTGGTCAAATCATTCTGGCGACTTGCATGGCTGCGGCCTTGATCCCAACCTTTTTGTGGCTGCGGGTGCCGTTTGGCCTATTGTTTGGCCTGACAATTGGCTTAATGGCGCTGGTGCCGTTTGGTGGCTCAGTGGGCATTGCCTCGGTGACACTGCTGGTGATGCTACAAAATGTCTGGCTAGGCTTAAAAGTGTTGCTGGCTGCGGTGATTGTGCAGCAGATTTTAGAAAATTTGATTGCCCCCCGCATTTTAGGCAGCTTTACGGGCCTGAATCCTGTCTGGGTATTAATCTCAATTTTGGCTGGGGCACGAGTTGGCGGTCTGTTAGGGGTGATTGTAGCTGTGCCGATCGCGGTCATTATCAAAACAGCTTTAATGGCCTTGCGATCGCCCATCATCGACCCTGCCGCGACTGCTGCCACCTTAGCGATGCACACCACCCATCAAGCTACTCACACCGTCTTAGAGCCGAACCCTCATAACCCCAGCGAACCTGCAATTTCTGAAGAAGCTCCAGCCCGGGAATAATTCAGTTGCTCTAAGGATCTACGACCGTACCCATAAACAGCAGCGTGCCAGTCTGATTGTCCCGAATAGCCCAGAAAAAGGGGCGATCGGCTACCAAGTTAAACGGAGGTGCGGGTGCGGGTGGCGCAGAAGTGAACACCATCTCGACAGAAGTTGCTGCTGCGGCTTCGGTGCCCTCTTCGTTCACCTCAACCAGGGTTTTGTGTTTCACCTGATCGATTGCCAACGGCTCGGTGCTCATGGCAGAAAAATCTGCTTGGTTGCGATCAAAAGCAGGTGCCATCCCCAAAGCTTTGAGCGTGTTGTTGAGGTTGAGGTCAGCTTCTAACTTAAAGCGAGGAATTTTCACAGTACCGGGGCGATCGCGAAACTGAGACATCCACTGCTGCCAGTTTTTCGGAGTGAGGGTTTTGATAAATACGTCCAAGTTAGAATTTGGGCGCGGTAAGAAGACATACAAGCTCCAACGACCACTCCCGTAAGGCAAACTCACAGCTTGGAATTGCTTAGTTTCTAAATAGTCGTAATCCCCTGTTTGTGACATCAGCGGATGGGTTTTGCGGGTACCGTTCGCCAATGTAAAGGGGCGCTCTGTAGTGTCTTGCTTGTCAAACGCTTCACTCCACTTACCTTTGAAGTAGATAGCGTTGAGCAGCAGTAAAACTTGATCAGGTGACAAGCGATCGACCATTTTGGGAATCTTGCCACGCGTATTTTGGCTCACCCACTGGTTAATCGTCGCTACCGAGTTGGGGTTAGCAAAGTCGAGGGTCGTCAGCTTGGCATCATAAAAACTTTGGTTGCGCTGGACAAAACCAGGGTTGAACTTAACACCGTTACGCGCCCACAAAGAGTTTGCGATCGCCAATTGTACATCTGGGTCAGCATGAGTGAGGGCAGCAGTCAGAGCCGCATTACTTTGGTTAAGCGTGGCTAGATTCAACCCTTGCAATTCCAACGTTTTCGCCATTGCCTGTTGGGTTTTGCCCGCCGCCCCGTTGTATGTCATGGTTAACGCGATCGCCACACTCGACGGAGAAATCGCGACATTCCTACCGGGTTGGGCTTGTAGCACTTGTTGAAATAATTTGAAGCCGAAGCGAGTGTTGGCAGCTAACAGTTCAGGCGCGATCGCAGTGTTACGAGATTGAGAAGTCATGGAAGCAGTGGGGCGAACAGGGACAACAGATCGCTGACTCGGACGGTTGAGTGGAGCAGCCTGGGCACTGAGCAGCGGCAAGCTCACGAGTAAACTCAGCACCAGGAAGGCTCCCGCCCTAATTCCCGCTTGGCATCGACGACTGTGTAGCTGCATACCCGTCTCTCCTCAACATTTGCTTGAGTCTAGTGCTGGACTAGGTTGCACTTCAATTTTGTATCTTTCACGCAATGAAGTGAACCACTCCAAACTTTCCTTCGTTAGATTAGTCTCGTCAGGATCAACGCAGAGACGGACAACACCGATCGCACCCTGAATTGCTTATCTAGACTAAATCGGATGCTCAAACAGCCATTAGGTGTGTTGATTTTACATGGGTTTACCAGTAGTCGAGCTTCGGTTGCGGCGATCGCGACTGCTGTTGAAGCTCTAAATTTACCGTGGCGCTTGCCGTGTTTACGGGGTCACTGGACTCGACCCGAAGATCTCGCTGGCGTTACCTACCAGGACTGGCTGACTGATGCCGACGCTGCACTACAAGAGCTGAAAACTGAGTGTAATCAAGTAGCGATCGTTGGTTTCTCGATGGGGGCGTTAGTTGCACTCGATTTAGCCATTCATTACCCATCCTGGGTTGAAAGTAGTGTTGTCGTTGCGCCTGCCTTGCGATTTTTCAACCCATTAGCACCATTCTCGCCGTTCTTAGCCCCCTTCATTCGCCGCTGGTCAATTAAAGCTACAGGGGGGTTTAGCGACCCTAGCTTGGTACCGCAAAATCAAAATTATGCTTTTTTCCCCAGTGATGCGTTTGTGGCTTTATATCGCGCGGGCCGTTACATTGAGCCATTATTGCCACAGGTGAAGCTGCCGTTATTGGTGATTGGGGCCAAGTGCGATCGCGTGGTTCGTCCAGTTTGTGCGCAGTTGGTTTACGACCGGGTCAGTTCTACCGAGAAACAACTGATTTGGTTTGAGCGCAGTGGGCACGAAATGTTTCTGGATTGCGAAGCCGCAGCAGTCACAAAATGCGTCAGCGAGTTTCTTTACCAACGCCTGAAAAACTATTTGTAGCTGCCACCCCAAGCCCACAGCAACCCCCAGCCGCTGAGCATGACGAGTAAGACTAAGCCGATGGCGATCGCTGGAGCCAACACCGTACCAATCACAGCCCCCGCGATCGCACCCAACACCCCGCCGAGCATCACCCCAATCACCGCTGACCAAATCGCCCCCGACATCGACCCAGAAGCTGATTGCAGTAAGGTGAGAAATTTTGACCAAGCCAACGCCTTGATCGCACCACCCACAAGCCCCACACCCGCACCATAGACGGCATAGAGCAATCCCGGGGCGATCGCTTGCATCAAGGCTGCGTCTAGAGTGGCACCAAGGGCTAATTCTGCTCTAACTTGGCCTCCCATACCAACCCCAAGTCCGGCAATTCCGCCATAGATTGTCCAAAACCAAAGGGTTGGCAAAACGATAAATTCTTCGGCAGCGGTACTAATTGCGCCACCGACTAAAGCCGCAATCACCAAGCCCCAGTTGGGTTGCAGCTCACTTCCCAGCCCGTCAAAGATCTGTTGGCTGAGGAAACTAACCATTCCCCAAAAACTGGTGGCAAAAGTTGCGCCGCTGACTGCTGCTATTACTGCCGCCGCGATCGCTGCATTCATCGGGCCAAACACCACTCCTAGCAGTGCCCCCCAAAAGCCACCTGCGATCGCTCCTACAATTGCCCAAACCGTCATCCAAACCACAGATTTGCCTCTGTTTTTGACGCACTAGCTCGTCGGGTTTACCCCTTGCCTCCAGGGTGCATCAACGAGCCGGAACTGTCCACCAGGCGAGGGCGTAGGGCTGAGTGGCCTGGTTTACTTGCTGATGGTAGCGCACCCGGATTTTGTAACGACCTGTCGCCGGAACTCGATGAAAGATGTGCTCGACGCTATCTACTTCGCTGACCGATGCCCAAACGCTCTCTGCCGGGTCTTGGGCCTCAGCAGGCATCAGATAGATATCTAAATTGTTGAGGCCGCGATCGCTGAAACTCTCGCCAATATCGTACTTGCCATTCTGGTTTTGGTCTTGCAATTCTACCCGGCGATTCCACGCTAAGGTGACGGAGACGAAACTATCTTTCTGTAAGGGTTGGTCTATCACATAGTCGCGAAATTGAGACGCGCTGGTGTTTGCAGAAACCGTGCGGTAGTCCCAACCAATGGTGGGGACAGGCGCTTCGGGAGACCACTGTCCGGCACTAAATTGCTGATAGGCGCGAAAGGTGTTGAGCTGACCCGTACCCATGTGCAGATTGAGCGGCACCATGCGATCGCGATAGGCATCGGAGGCAAACCAATCTTGCTGGTTGCGATCGAGAATTGTCCGGCTCATCCCCAATAACCAGCCATCGCCCTTGTCTTTCACTTTATCGGCTGCATTCATCAGCACCGCTTTCATCACTTCATGATTACGGCTATCTAGACTCCAGGCAGGCGATCGCTTGGGTTGGCGCAGCATCGTATCTCCGTACTCCTGCAATAAAGCGATGCTCGCCGTGACATGGGGTGCCGCAAAACTCGTGCCTGTGACTTTGTTGGTTCTGCCATCAGGATTGACAACGGTAATGTTACTGCCCGGAGCCACCAAACTAATCGATCGCCTTGGCCCGACATTACTTTCAAGACCGCTTTGTGCTCCGGCTCCAGTGGGTAAGTCTCCCAAGTTGGCTGGGTCAACCAAAGCAAAGACATTACGCAATCGACTGGTAAACGCCACATTCACGCCATTGAAATTATCGGTCGGAATGGAAATACCACCCCGGCCTTGGTTGCCCGCCACTACATACAACACGTTATGGACTCGCGACGACCAATCAATACACTGAGTTAACAAGGCATTCCCATCGAGCCGAGCTTGAGGACGTGGGTCTTGTCTGAGCGATTCACCAAAACTAAAGTTAATCGTCCGCACATCTCCGCCATTTTGCGAGGCGATATGTTGTGCTGACATACATTCTTCGGGTTGCCCACTCCGTAGCAGTAAGCCCACCGCTGAAGAATACAAGCGAGCTTCTGGAGCAATGCCTCGCAGCTTTTCATGGTTACTAACCATAATGCTGGCAACATTTTGGGCGTGCGGATCAACATGGGTGTTGACTCGGGCAGGGCTATCCCGAAAAAACACTCGCGTGACGGCGATCGCCCAATTTTTAGAGACGGCTTTGTCTACTCCAAACTTACCGGGACGACCAATTTCGACCTGACCAATAGCAATCTTGCGCCCTGTCAAGTTGTAAGGTGGAGCCTGAAGCCGATACGCATCAATGCCTGCCGCTCCAATGGAGTTATCAGGGTTTTGATCCAGCGGTGTATTTAAAGTAACGCTTAGTCCTCCGAGGGCTCCAGCCACCCCAATCAACATCCACTGCGGCATTATGAGTTCTCCCAGCTATTTTTGAACCAGATCAAGGGCAGTGCAGGATCAAAAGCAAGGTTTTAAATACATAATTTTTTAAACATTTTGTTAAACTGGATACGACAGAGGACACCGGAGAATATCGCTCGCCATGACCCAAACACAATCTAAGGATTCGATTGTTGTTGCTCCATCCATCCTATCAGCCGACTTTAGCCGTTTGGGTGACGAGATCCGAGCGGTAGATGCCGCCGGAGCAGACTGGATTCACGTGGATGTGATGGATGGTCGTTTTGTACCCAACATTACGATCGGTCCGCTGATTGTTGAAGCCATTCGTCCTGTAACTCAAAAACCTCTCGATGTCCACTTGATGATTGTGGAACCCGAGAAATACGTCGAAGATTTTGCCAAAGCAGGGGCTGATATCATCTCAGTTCACTGCGAACACAATGCGTCTCCTCACTTGCACCGCACCCTTTGCCAGATCAAAGAACTGGGCAAGCAAGCAGGGGTTGTGTTGAATCCTTCCACTTCGCTCGACATGATCGAGTACGTGTTGGAAGTGTGCGACCTCGTGTTAATCATGAGCGTCAACCCTGGTTTTGGCGGTCAAAGCTTTATTCCGGCAGTGCTGCCTAAGATCCGCAAGTTGCGTCAGATGTGCGATGAGCGGGGTCTCAACCCTTGGATTGAAGTCGATGGTGGTCTCAAAGGCAATAACACCTGGCAAGTTCTAGAAGCGGGTGCAAATGCAATCGTTGCCGGTTCTGCAGTGTTTAATGCACCTGACTACGCCGCAGCGATCGAAGGAATTCGCAACAGCAAGCGCCCCGAACTCGCAACGGTGTAAGTTCTTCAGCCGTTCTGCCAGAAATGGTAGACCACTCCATCTTTTCAAGTTCAACTGAATGACTGAGGTGGCAAGCTGCTAACATTAGTGGCTTGCTTTTCTTATGGGCATCAGAAGAGTTTAATTGTCTGAGATTAAGCCATGAAACAAACTCAAAGGCAGCTAGCTGAGGTACCTTTGAGCTTAAAAGTTTTTCTGAGTTTTCTGACAAATGAGCATCATTGAGGTGAAGGGTTTGTCAGCTAATCTTGACCCCAATCATGCTGACTGACCAAAACTTGCTATTTGCGGTTAGAAAACCAACGGGCGGCAACAAGGCCGAGGGCAGCACCCACCAAAGGATTGCTAAAGAACTTCAGCAGGGCGGGCTGATCGGCTAAGACCTCTTGGAAGATGTCGGGGTGAGAGTGATAGGCAAAGCTGGCGAGTTTAGAAACATCATCAGCGCTCATACGACCCGCATGGTGAGTGGATAGACCCAACTGTTTTTCGAGGTCGCGATCGCTCAAACCGCGTTGCTTGAAGTGCTTAAAGAATTCTTTCGCCACATCATCCCGTTCATTGGGTTTAATTTGGGCGATCGCTTTTTGCAATTCTGGCTCCATTTGGCTGCTAGGAACGCGATCGGGGGTAAAGGAGCGACCAAACAGGCGCTTACGTTCGTCGCGAGAGGAGCGCTGAGCGAAATCATCAAAGTTTTGATAGTTTTCTAAACCAGAATCATCACCTAAAGACTCTGTGCTTCCATGCGCCAAATCATTCATAATTTGACGCTTGTACTCTTCGCTGCTAGTCACAGTTCTTATCTCCTGCTAATTAAAAAGTTCTTAAATTTCAACTCGACTATTGATACTCAACCTGTTGAGATTTCGCATCGTAGCGAGCTGTTAAAATCAGTTGCTTATCGGGGGCATACATCAAGACAGTTAAGTCACGATTGGGCGCGTTTTTATGGAACCCTTGGACGAGAGATTTCGCTAGGGGACGCACTTCATTGGGGCGCACCTGGGGCGAAATCACAACCCCGAGTTTGTTGTTGTCGCGCACATAAGCATCTTGAATGAGGCCGCGCCCGGTCTGCACAACCCAATTACCAAAATTCTGACCACCAGCGGTATTGCCACGCTCTAACTGCGCATAGTTGCTCTGTTCAATGCCTGCGGGGACACTGCTATTGACTTGCGTTGTACTAGGGCCTCCACAAGCTGTCGTCACAGTTAGAACCAGTACCAATACCAGAGCGGTCAACATCTTGCGGCTATTCTGCAAGAATTTCACAAGTGACCTCCTTCAAAAATAGGAAATAATCGCGATCGCTAAATTTCGCCAATCACAGTTCATTCAGCAAATAACAAAAGCTTGGGTAGCCAATTTAGCTACCCGTTGCAAAACTCAATCGCTAACAATTAGTCAATCGCTTTTTTGATGTTGTCTTTGATGTCTTCTTTAGCGTGCTCAGCTTGAGATTCAACTTGCTTAGCTTGGCCCTGAGCTTGGTCTTTGGGGTCACCCGTGACATTACCCCAAGCTTCCTGAGCTTTACCTTCGATGTTTTTGCCAATTGCCTTGGCTCTATCTTCTGCACTCATTTGATGTGCTCCGTGTTTCAAATTTGACTTAATTTAAGTGACAGATTGAGTTAGTTAAAACCCCTCTGTTATTCTCAAATTTAGTTGGCAGAGCGTCATTTCATCATCTGTCAGAAGATGCATTCGTTGTTTCTATACCTGCAGCTTGAGAATTATTCCTAAGCTTTTATCAATGATTTCTTAAACAAAAATTTATATTTAAAAGCTCCGATTAAAAACTCCAATGTTTTGCTCAAATTTAATTTTTGATTGTTTCTTAATAATTCTCCGATCTAGGCAACCAAATGTACTACTGAAGCTCGCTACACTGGAAGGATGTGATCCAGGTGTTCTGGGTTGTGATTGAGTTGAGCTTGCCAAACGAACTTATGGTGAACTTCCAAATTCAAGCCCCTTTTCAGCCTACGGGCGACCAACCCCGCGCCATCCAAAAACTGATCAAGAGTGTGCAAGGCGGCGATCGCTTTCAAACACTGCTAGGAGCTACCGGAACCGGAAAAACCTTTACGATCGCTTCCACCATCGAGAAGGTTGGCAAGCCGACGCTGGTTTTAGCCCACAATAAAACTCTGGCGGCTCAGCTCTGCAACGAACTCCGAGAGTTTTTCCCGAATAACGCGGTCGAATATTTCATCAGTTATTACGACTACTATCAACCCGAAGCTTACATTCCGGTTACTGATACCTACATCGAGAAAACTGCGTCGATTAATGAAGAAATCGACATGCTGCGGCACTCTGCCACGCGATCGCTGTTTGAGCGGCGGGATGTGATTGTCGTCGCGTCAATCAGTTGCATTTACGGGTTAGGGATTCCGTCAGAATATCTCAATGCTGCGGTGCCTCTGCGGGTCGGGATGGAAGCTGATCAGCGGCAAATTTTGCGAGATTTGGCATCGGTGCAATATACGCGCAACGATTTAGAAATGGGTCGTGGCAAGTTTCGGGTGAAGGGCGATGTACTCGAAATTGGCCCCGCCTACGAAGACCGGATTATTCGCGTAGAATTCTTTGGCGATGAAATTGACGCGATTCGCTACATTGACCCGGTCACAGGAACAACGCTGCAAAGCATGGAAGGGGTCAACATCTACCCGGCCCGCCACTTCGTCACCCCCGAAGACCGCCTTGAAGAAGCTTGCAACGCCATCGAACAAGAACTGCGCGATCGCTTAGAAATATTAGAGCGAGACAACAAACTTCTTGAAGCGCAACGGCTAGAACAACGCACCCGCTACGACCTCGAAATGCTGCGGGAAGTCGGTTACTGCAACGGTGTCGAAAACTACTCTCGTCACCTCGCAGGTCGGCAAGCCGGAGATCCGCCTGAATGCTTGATCGACTACTTCCCTGAAGATTGGCTGCTGGTGGTCGATGAGTCGCACGTTACAGTTCCGCAGATTCGTGGCATGTACAACGGTGACCAAGCACGGAAACAAGTGTTGATTGAGCACGGGTTCCGCTTACCCAGCGCCGCCGACAACCGCCCGTTAAAATCTGAGGAATTCTGGGACAAAGTGAAGCAGTGCATTTTTGTCTCAGCCACTCCCGGCAATTGGGAACTGGAAATCTCGGAAGATCGGATTGTTGAGCAAGTCATCCGGCCTACGGGCGTGCTCGACCCCGAAATTTTTGTGCGACCGACGACGGGCCAAATTGACGACCTCTACGGCGAAATTCAAGAGCGGGTGCTGCGGCAGGAGCGGGTGCTGATCACGACGCTAACCAAACGGATGGCAGAAGATCTGACTGAATATCTGCAAGAGCGCAGTATTCGAGTCCGCTATCTGCATTCTGAAATTCACTCGATTGAACGGATTGAGATTCTGCAAGATTTGCGTGAGGGCACTTTCGATGTCTTGATTGGGGTGAACTTGTTACGGGAAGGGTTGGACTTGCCAGAAGTGTCGCTAGTAGCCATTCTCGATGCCGACAAAGAAGGTTTCTTGCGAGCCGAGCGATCGCTGATTCAAACCATTGGTCGGGCCGCTCGTCACATTCGTGGGCAAGCGATTTTGTATGCCGACAACCTGACCGACAGTATGCTGAAGGCGATTCAAGAAACCGAACGTCGCCGCGCCATTCAGATGGAGTACAACACCAAGCACGGCATTACCCCGCAACCAATTACGAAGCGATCGAGCAATGCCATTCTGTCGTTTTTAGAGGTGTCGCGTCGCCTCAATGCGCAAGAGCTAGAGCAGGTTTACGAACAAGCTCACGACCTTCCCCTCGAAGACATCCCCACCTTAATTGGGCAACTGGAAGCCCAAATGAAGGAGTCAGCCAAGAAGCTGGAATTTGAAGAAGCCGCCAAGTATCGCGATCGCATTAAACAACTGCGAGATAAGTTATTGGGGCATTAGTTTGTTATTGTGACCAAATACTTCGCCACCAAGGCTCTGCGGTACGGGGCAGGGTGGGTAGTTTTTGGCGAATATCTTGGATGTTCCAGCCTGTGAGTTGAGCCAAAGTCTGGGCTTCTTTTTCAAACCGAGCCGGGAGCGATCGCTGATATTGCCGACCCGCAGGACAGTTAGCCGCGCCCGTAAAGGGATGTTGCAACACATAGCGCCCCTGAAAAGTCTGTTCATTCGACGTTTCTTGAAACATCAAATCTTCGGGGAACTTATCACGGGTGTAGCGCACATGGATGCGAGTGATGAAGACATTATTGGGGTTGTCGGGGGCCAACCAAAAGACTCCCGCTTGGCGCAACTCCTCTGGGCTGAGAGGTTCGGCTGAGCAGGGGTCACAATTGCTCATATTCCAGGCATATTCTAAAAAGGCGGCTTTCTTGCCTTCGCGATTGTAGGCCGTTTGAAACATCGACTTGTAGAAGCTATCAAACTCATTCTTGACAAACACCGGAATCTGGTTGTCAGACGGCACTTTCACGGTGCGGTAATTGGTAACTTCGGCTTGCCCTTTGGGAGACATCACATACACAATCAAATCTTGAGCGCTGGCGGCATTCAGCATTCCTAGGCGAATCGGCAGCATAAAGCGGGGCGACTCATAAGCCATCTGTAAGGGCCGTAAAAGTTGGAAGCCTGATTTTTCAAACTCAGCCAAATTGACTTTCGCCACGAAGAATTTCATGTTCTGGCGAATATACGGCTGGAGCAATGCTTTGGTTCCTTGCGGCATCCGATAGCCATTGCGATTCAGCCAAGTTTCTAAACCGCTTGACTCTTTGGCACTCAAAATCAAAATGTCATATTCACCCACGCTAAACCGGGCTTCGACCGTGACACCCAACGCATCTTCACTGCCACCCCTCCTACTCGCTGCTTGTGGGGCCGAGGCTCCAGACCGAGTCCAAACTTCACGGGGAGCGGGCATCGGAGCACAAGGGTCAGCATCAAAGTATTCCACCAGTCGCGGCGCACTAAAGGCATCTAAGCGCTCTAGAACTTTGGAGTCACCGACATTGACCTGCTCTTTTTGCAGCACAACGGGCACAGGGACAACGATCGCAAAATCTTTGACATTGCCCTGATAGTCGTTAGCCATCGTCAAAATGGTTCGCTGACCATCACGGGCGATCGCCACTTGGGAAGCTTGGTTATAGAGCTTGGAATCAGCCTTCGCGACAAAAAAGCCACAGAATGCCTGAGCAGGCGCTACCCAAAGCACGAAGACTAAACAGGCAGCACAGATACCTAAAAGAATCCGCATTAACTTCATAACACTCTCCTGAAATCAGGCAACTAAGCTGGCAACGAGGGTGACGGTTCCGAAGATTGAGACTGTGGAGATATAGCGGTTTCTGCCCCCCTAACCCCCCAAATTTGGGAGGAATCAGAGTCAAGGCGTTGGTTGGCTTGGTCGGGCTGTAACCAGCTAAATCGAGGAGCCGACCACAGCGCATCCAATAACGGAGTTAGAGGTGCTAGGGCAAACAACGCCCAAAACATGGCGGTAGAGATAAAGAAGTAATTTCGTAGCAGAAAAGTTACCCCCGCGATCGCGATCGCCCACAGCAACCGAGCCACCCGCGCATTGGGAATCGATCGCGGATCGGTAATCATAAACAGGGCAAACAGCAGCAGCGACCCACTCATCAACCGATGCCCATACACATCCCAAGTCCAGCCCAGCCAGAGATTCCGCACCGCTTCCATTCCGGCATAGCTCGCCAAGAAAACTGCTGAAGTATCCCAACGTCCGACTCGCTGCAAAACCAGACCACCCGCACCGAGAAACAACAGCGCATACCAGCCGTCATCGCCCCACTGCCCCGGTGACACCCAAGCGTCGTGAGTCAACAACAGCACCGCAATAATGCCCACATTGGCAGGGTTGAAAAAATGTTTCTTTTGAATTTGAAAAATAAACTTACTCAGAATCGCTACACTTGCCGCGATCGCCATCGTACCGACATGATCGACCCGCAGCAGCAAACTCAGCCCCAATGCTGTAATCAACGCACTCCGCAGCGATCGCCTACTTGAAGAATTCTGCTGTTCTAACTCATTCTTTCTCCAGCCTTGCCATTGCTGTTGCACACGGGTGGCGACCCATTGAGTGATGAGACAAGTTGCGATCGCGACCCCTACAACTTCGGGGCGTACAGTCCAATCGCGGGTACCAATGCCTAAAACCAGAAACAGCGCTAAAAACGAAATCTGATAGTCGCGGGCATCTTGAAACACCATGACTTGAGGCTGAGAGATTAGCCCCTAATCTAGACGAACCCACGGAAAAGCAGGGATGCTGTTTCAGAAATTGTTACAACTTAGTAGCTAGGTAGCACTCACTCTTATAGGTGGGGTGGGCATCCTGTCCGCCTTAGAAAGCAAGAGACCCCTACTCTGCTCTGGCAGGCAAGATGCCTACCCCACAATGATTGTGAATGGCTGACCGCAGCGATTTACAAACGATAGTGACAGTAGACTTGACTGGCGGCTCGATGCAGCAAGGAATGTCTGTAGACTAGAGTTTGCATGTCATCGGCATAACCACCGCCAATCACACAAGCTACTGGATACCGACCTGCCAAGCAAGTACTCAATACCTGCATGTCGCGACGAAACAACCCCGTATCGGTGAGGGCAAGTTTACCCAAGCGATCGCCCAAGTGAGGGTCTACTCCGGCATCATAAAGCACCAAATCAGGTCGAAATTCTGAGAGTAAGTCAGGTAAATACTCGGCTAGAGTTTGCAGATAGGCATCGTCTTCCATCCCGATGGGCAGCGGCACATCCAAATCACTTTGCTGCTTCGTCCCCGGAAAATTCACCTCACAGTGCATTGAGAAAGTAAACACACTGGGGTCATCTTGAAAAATCAGCGCCGTGCCATCGCCTTGATGCACATCTAAATCGACAATCAAGACTCGTTGCGCCAAACCCTGCTGTTGCAACCACCGAGCCGCGATCGCCAGATCATTAAAAATACAAAACCCCGACCCATAACTCGGAAAGGCATGGTGAGTCCCCCCGGCAGTATTACAGGCTAAGCCATATTGCAAAGCTAATTGAGCCGTTAAAATCGTGCCACCCACAGCAGTGCAGGTACGATTGACTAAAGCTGGACTCCAAGGCAAGCCGATGCGTCGTTGGGCCTTAGGGTCTAACGTCCCTTCCAAATAAGCTGCGACATAATCAGGGGTATGGACTTGCTCAATCACCGTTTGTAGCGGGCGATCGGGGCAAAAAAATTGCTCTGGAACCGCTACTTGATCTGCTAGCAGCAGTTCGTATAAAAGCTGAAATTTCGCCATCGGGAAACGATGTCCTTCAGGCAGTGGTACGACATAAGCCGGATGATACACCAGCGGTAAATCCATGTCTCACCACCGCTTTAATACTTTTCTAGACTGGAAACGGGCTGCATTATCACCACACTTTTTCTCAGACCCAACCCATTTTGCTCGCAAGGAGTATTCACCATGCAGGTTAAAACCGTTTGGCAAGCTGGCAGCAGTGATCCTGAAAATAGTACCGCCTTCGCTACCATCAGTCAGTGGTGGAGCAGTTTGAACGGCAAAGAGATCGTATGGCGACAGCGCTTGCTCAACCCTGTGGGAGCTGCTAGCGACCTCAACTGGGAAACTCAGCGCTTTGATGAAAAATTTCTGTTGAAAAACCCGCAAGTTCGCGGTATTACGCTGTTTTGGCAAAAACCTGACTCAGATCAAGAGCGCAACACAACCGTTAGCAAATTAGAGCTAGACCAAGTAAACCAACAGCTCTATATCTTCCCGCAATCTCAAAAGGAAGTGGTGATTCGCGTTGAGCTACCTGAGTTTAACTACCAAAAGATCGCCATTCAAAATCCGCAATGGCAATTTGCTACGGTGGGCGAAAACCAAATTGTGACGCTGCGAGACTCCCAACAAAAGCTGGAAATCCAAATTACGCTGGATGCCGCTCATTTAAGTCAACTCAAGCAAATTTTAGGCCAAAGCTAGTTAGGAGCTTTGAACCAGCCTGTCTAAAGAGTTAAATGCGATCACACAACTACCGAAACAAAAACTAGGCATGACCCCAATTTCTGCTTCGGTAGTTTTACCTTTAGCGACTTCAAAGGATTGACTCGCGATCGCCGTGAGCAACCCAGTGCAGTCGTTATCCCGCAGATCGTGTGAACGATAAGACCGACGCCTTACCTACACAACTAGTTGGTTGCTTGAGCCGCCAATAGTTGCTTGAGCTTTTCTAGCTCTTGTGCCCAACGTGGATCGGGTTGAACCGCATCACTATCGCCCGAAGTGCTGGAGGTTGTCCGGCGAGATTTATTGTTGTTGTTGTTGCCCTTGCTCCGGCGAGAACCACTAGAAGCAGCTCCAGCGGGTGCAGCTCCAGAATTTCCTTCTACAGCACCTTCAGCGCCTTTTGCACGAGGTAGTGCTTTCTCGATTTTCAGCGGGGTGTCTTTGAACATGTAGCCGTTGTACTTCTCGATGATTTCATCGGCTTGTTCATCGTTTTTGACGGTCACAAACCCAAAACCCCGGCATTTGCCAGTTTTGCGGTCAGTGATCACTTTAGTAGAAACCGAGTCACCCGCATCAGCAAATACGGCTGCTAGCTCTTGGCGTTCTACTTCTTTGGGTAAATTGCCCACATAGAGACGAATAGACATGTAAAGATACCTCCAGACATCGGTTCAGATAAACTTGCTTGAAAGCATTCACCTCACGCAGTTGGCGAGAGATCGTTATTAAAAACGATTTGAATTTTAGGCAAACCCTGCACTCCTCTCGCTAACATCAAAAACACAGCTCATCGCACTAAAAAAGCTGTCCAGCTCCCTTCAACCAATGCTTTACACTCCAACAAGAGCAAGTTGAACTTCTATCATTGTGTCGGTTTTTATCTATCACTGGAGGCTTATGTTTGAGCGTTTTCTGTCGAAACTGTTTTTCCGAGATTTCTATGCCATTCACTAAGGTATCACGGCCTTAGAGTCGCAGCTAGCTAGAATTTGAAGTTTCAGACTTGAGCATGATCTTTGGGGATCGCAGAGGTTGAAGAGAGTGAGATATATCAATAGGTTGAGGCAGATAAACCTCAGGTTTCAATAAAAACCAGCCGATGGCTGCGGCTGGTCAAGCTTGCTGTGTTGGGAGGAAGAAAACCTGACACCAAGACGGTTTTGCTGTTAAGACTGCCAATGTTTGGGCTGAGCTACGTCTTCGGTAAATCGGATCTCTCTTGTAAAGAAATGTAACATACGTCGCCAAGTTGCTGCAACTTTTCTTTACATTGAGTCTTTTCAGGTCTTTGCTAGCTCTGAGTAAATATTACTAATAGCCTCCCACAAATATCAAAATATAAGTTCCGGCAGCAAGGGCAACGGCAGCGATCGCGATCGCCCAAATTGGGTGTCCACTCGTCAATGTTTTGCCGCCAGGAGTTCGTAATGTTTCCAGGTCAATCCAAGCAGTAGCGCCGCGATGCCACCAACCTTTGACTGTTACAGGTTGCTGCACTAGGTGATTGGGATGCAATGCTTGCGGCAACAGACAACCTAAAGGGCCAAGGCGGCTGGTGTGATGTAGTTTTACGAGACCCGTTTCGGATTGCAAAATTAAATCTTGGCCTAACCAGTTTGCAACACCAGGCCGACCCAATAATTGACCCTGGAGTTGGATCGGTTGACTATCGAGAGGAATTAAGTTTGGGTCGCTGAGCAACTGCGAGAGTGTAGGAGTTTTACGCAGCGCCATCGTCGTAATGTCTGGAAAGAAGCGGTTAATGCGTAGAAAAATGCCTAGGCTAATGCCAAAGCAAATACACATGAGCAGAATTGCGCGATCGCCAATTACCCAGAACAAATTCCAAGCACCCAGCAGATTGAAGAGACCCCCTAACAACCAAATGCCCAAACCAAGCAGCAGCCCGAACACACCTCCTACATAAGGAGAAGCCTGGTGTAGCAGACGGGGGCCATAGCGCTGACTCCACTGCCAAGGTGTTAGGGTGGGGGGCTTTTTGCCCAGATTCGCCCCATCCAGTTCGGTTTCGAGTCGCCAGTGGCGGGCATAGAGTGCCAACCGTTGCAAGCGATCGCCCAACAGTGGGTGGGATTGGTTGAGAGACAAAAAACTGCGATAGGGGTTGACGCGATCCCATTCCAGCAGCGATTCAAAGGCAACAGTTGGGTAGGCACTGCCGACGCTCAAAGCTGTTTGGTAGCTCAGAGGAGTTAGAAGCGATAACCCTTCTAAGCCATAACTCACTTTGCCTTGCTGCTGAATTATTGCTGCTGTAGCGATCGCGATTTTGAGTAAGGCTCGCGTCAGACCATTAGGATTACCTGTAAATTCGGACGAGAGGCGATCGCTGTAATACAACCGTTGACGCGACAACCACAGCAAAGGCCACCGCAGCAACCAGTAAATGCCATAGCTAATAGCTGCCCCCACCGCTGCTATGTGCAAAACCCCCGTCAGCGGATAAAAGGCGATCGGCTTGTGCTTTAGCCGTTGGCGTTTGCGATCGAGCCAATCTGCCCCTGCCGCAAGTTGCCAATACAGCCCGTAAGGAATCTGCAAAACCAATACCGCCCAAGATAAGACGGCTGCATCCCATTGAGCGAGGTGGGTAATTTCTGCTGTGACTAAAGCCGCAATTTCATCATCGGCTAGTTGTTCTAAAAGCCCCTGGCTGAAGGCAATTCGAGCTGTACGCGGTAGCACTCCATACGTGAAAATTAACGGAGCGGCGATCGGTAGAATTTTTAGAGTAGGGACTGGGAGATTTTTCTGGCGGCACAACCGGCTGAGGACTCGTGTGGCCTCCGGGCTATAGTTAGCCAAAGTCGTGCTGGGTAGGGATTGCAGACCATAAATTCGCTTAAGTAAGGCATCCATCAACCACGGCAAGGCAACCAATACCACCCCTAGCACCGTAAACACGAAAGCGCTGGAGTCACGATAGAGGAACTGAATTGGCTCTAGCCAGGGCAACTTTACTAAAGCCTCGTTGAACGATCGCAGCAGAAATTGCAGCAACCAGCGGCAAAACCAAGCAAAGGCGATCGCTGTACCGACTTGCAGCAACCGATAGGGCCACAGCTTTAGTCGAGCCAGGGGTGACCATTTTTGCGCTCGGGGTGCTTGTCGCCAAGTGCGGGGCGCTTCTGGATTCAGAGAAGGAGCGACAGTTTCGGTGGGCGAATCTAGAGGAGGCAAATCAACGGAGGTCTCACCCGGCAGCGGCAAAGTATCTGAGGAGGTTGGAGTTGATGCTGAGGTTGGCTGTTTCGGCTGGATCTGAGCAGCAGTTCGGGATTGGCGCTGAGTCTTGGGAGCTACAGTCAACGGCACAAACCCGGTAGGATTCTGGCTGGGAGGTTGAGGATCAGGCTGTGGCGATCGCGCTGTTTCACTCGTTGTCGTCGCTAAGTCTGGGTAGCGCTGCACAAACCCCGCCAAAGTCCGATTTGCCCAAGCTTGCACCTGAGCATTCGAGCTTTGACTGAGCGACTGACAAAGGGCGATCGCTTGCTGAGTCAACCCTTGACGCTCATAGGCCGTGACCAAACCAACTTGCGATCGCACCGCAATTGAAGTTTCTGACATGTCATCAGAATCGGGTTCAACATATTGGGCAGAACGCTCTAAATGCTGAATTGCGGCGGGATAATCACCCTTTTTAAGCGCGGTTAACCCTGCTTGTAAAGTCTTGGTTGCCGAATTTCGGTTAGATGCAGAAGAGTCGGAGCGGGACATACAGAGATTGCTGCTGCCATGATCCGCTCCACCATAACATCAAGCTGAGGTGGGTTCTTGCCCAGAAACTACGGGAGCGATCGCACTCAGTTTTAACACGGGGTGCTCACCTTCTACCTGCTGACAGTTCCACTCGTTGCGGAACAACAGCACCGGACGGCCCCAGGCATCTTTTACCGTGACCGTGTTGAACAAGCGCCCGACTGATTGCAGCGCCTCCCAACCACCGCCAACCCAACGAGCAACGGTGTAGGGCAACAGTTCTAGCAACGTTTCAACTCCATATTCATTTTGCAGCCGGAATTGCACGACCTCAAACTGAAGCTGACCGACTGCTGCCAAAATTGGGTCACGGCGCGACTCATCGCTGGAGTACATAATCTGCACTGCCCCTTCTTCTCGCAGTTCTGACACGCCTTTATGGAATTGCTTGAATTTTGAGGGGTTAGGATTTTTCAGATAGGCAAACAATTCGGGCGAGAAACAGGGAATGCCTTCATACTCTAGTTTTTGCCCCAAATAAATCGTGTCACCGATCGCGAAGACACCGGGGTTGTTCAGACCAATTACATCACCGGGATATGCGGCTTCGATCGACTCCCGCTCTTGGGCAAATAGCTTTTGGGGACGCGACAACCGTACGGTCTTACCAGAACGAGCATGGCTGACGGTCATATCTTTTTCAAACTTGCCAGAACACACCCGCACAAAGGCGACGCGATCGCGGTGTTTAGGGTCCATGTTGGCTTGCAGCTTGAAGACAAAACCCGAAAACTCTGGGTAGCTCGGCTCTACTTCCCCGATGGTGCTGCGATGCGAGCCAGGTTTGAGAGCGTAATCAATAAAAGCATTGAGAAATAGCTCAACCCCGAAGTTGGTCATGGCACTCCCGAAGAAGATCGGGGTCATTTTGCCTTGATGCACCAACTCTAAATCGAGGTCTGGGCCTACGCCTTCTAGCACCTCCAAGTCTTCTTTGAGCTGATAGTAGAGGTCTGGCTCTAGCAATTCTTCAATACGGGGGTCACCCAACTCAATCACGGTGTCTACGGCTTCTCGGCTACCGTGAGCGGTGCGTTCAAAGAGGTGAATTTTGCGTTCGCGGCGATCGAACACTCCTTTGAAGCGATCGCCCATCCCGATAGGCCAATTCACGGCATAGGTTTGTAGCCCCAATTCTTGCTCAATTTCGTCTAGCAGCTCCAACGGTTCGCGAGCCGGACGATCCATTTTGTTGACAAAGGTAAAAATCGGCAGCGATCGCATCCGGCAGACTTCAAAGAGTTTGCGGGTTTGTGGTTCTAGACCTTTTGCCGCATCCACCAGCATCACGGCGTTATCGGCAGCAGCTAGAGTCCGATAGGTATCTTCACTAAAGTCTTGGTGACCGGGCGTGTCGAGCAAATTGACTTGGCAATCACGGTATTCAAACTGCAACACCGTCGAGGTAATCGAAATCCCCCGCTGCTGTTCCATTTCCATCCAGTCAGAGGTGGCTTTACGCTGTGCCCGTCGCGCCTTTACAGCCCCTGCTTCGTGAATGGCACCCCCGTACAGCAACAACTTCTCGGTCAGCGTTGTTTTACCCGCGTCTGGGTGCGAAATAATCGCGAAATTGCGCCGACGTTCAATAGCCGTTTGTAACTCTGATTGCAAAGTGGCATCAAGAGCAGGGGAATCAATAGACATGCCAAAACCTAACGGGATAAATCTGCAAGAAACGCGTCAGCAAACTGTAAAGCGATCGCCATCAAAATCATAGCTAGAAATGCTAGGTCACAGGCAGAGAATCTACGGGTTTGGGTGGAGATACTCCCTGAAGGGGACGGATTTCCGCAACTGTGGCATACTCTCAGCAAGGCTGATGTTGATTAGGATCGAAGCAGTTAACTCGACCCTGCTCGGTCACATTGGTCAATTAGTTAGGGGAACGCCTGATGTACGACACCGATAAGCGCAAGCTGCTCTCAGCTTTATCTCATGGTTCTATTTTCTTTTCGGCAGCTCTGATTTCAGTTGGCTTACCAATTGCCGTTTTGTTTGTTTCCGATGACCCCGTTGTTAAAGAAAATGCCCAAGAAGCTATTAACTTCCACTTCAATGTTTGGCTTTGGGGATTAATCATCGGCGTCTTGAATTTTGTCTTAATCGGCTTTTTCCTGTGGCCTTTCTATTTTGTAATCCACTGGGCTTTGACGGCGTGGGCGCTTTGGTCTTGTTTGAATAACCCAGATCAAGCCTTCCGTTATCCCTTCATTTTCCGCGTATTTTAATTTAAAAATTTTATAAAAAGTTTAAAATTT
>CBIHQL010000006.1:0-23923 GCA_966211855.1 uncultured bacterium | reverse complement strand
AACTTCTCCGTCACCCCAAAATAGTATTGGTCAGCAGAACGATACGTTAAACCAAGATTCGACCATCGACCAAAATAACACCACTGACCAAAATGGCACGATGGAACAAGATGGCATGATGCAGCAGGATGATACCCTGCAACAGGACACTACCATCCAGCGGAACCAGACGATTCAGCAAGATGGCACGACCAATACAGTACCAACCTCGCAACCGAGCGTGAATGACGAAACGGCTCCGACCTCTCAGCCAGACAATACCGAAGATACTGCACCAGATGCGACAACCGAAGCCGATCAAAGCCCTGCGGCATGGTGGTAATTAGAAGGTAACCTAACCCCCTAGCCCCCTTCCCTCGCAGGGAAGGGGGGATAAGAGTTATTTTTGGTTGTTGAATGAATGAGGGATGACGGTGTCTTGTTATCGAGCGGGTCGAGTTTGCCTAGGAGCGATCGCGTTGTGGGCAGTGGTGAATTTGCCTGTGCAAGCGGAGATCGCTATTAAGACCCAAGGGCTTTCGAGTTCTAAGTCAGCGGCTTCTACAGCTACAAACTGGTTAACGGCTGCTCCTTACATTCCTGAGTTGCCACCTTTGCGCCCAACTTTGCCAGAGACAAGCGCATCAGAGGTGCGGTTGGTGCTGAAGTTGAAGGATCGGCGTGTCTATGTGTATCAGGGCGATCGCGTGCAGAAGAGTTACCCGGTGGCGATCGGTCGTTCTGGCTGGGAAACCCCGACTGGACAATATCAAGTGCTGAGTATGGTGAAGAATCCGGGCTGGACAAATCCCCTCACTCGCGAAGTGATTCCCCCTGGCCCCGATAGCCCTTTAGGAGAGCGCTGGATTGCCTTCTGGACAGATGGTCGCAACTACATCGGCTTTCATGGCACCCCCGATCGCAGTTCTATTGGTCAAGCAGCCTCTCATGGTTGTGTGCGCATGTTTAATGAACATATTCGCGAGTTGTACCCCCTGATTGCAGTGGGCACTCCAGTTACCGTGACCCCCTAAAGTACGGCAATCCGCTCAAGACCGAGGTGAGCGACTGGGATAGACTGGAGGTATTTAGACAGTTAGCTAGCCTTAAGATTGCAGGGGTTTCATGGCGACGCAACCCGCAGTGGTCAAACAGAGTGATCTGCTAAATCAATTAGTTCTCGATCGCAGCACGATGGAAGAACTCGGTCGTGTAGAGGTGCTGTGGACATATCCGGCAGCACACCGAGTCTTTGGGTTTATTTGCAAATCTGGTTTTTTGGGTAAGCACAAGACAGCTTTTAAGCTACCGCAAATCCACACCTTAGGAGCCAGCAGCATTTTAGTGCATTCTCAACCCGAAGCCACGGATAGCGAGAAGGTACAGCAACTCGAATCTTTGTTGCACTGCGAAGTTTGGAGTGATGCAGGCAGCAAAATTGGTCGAATCACTGACTATCTATTTAGCTTACAAACAGGCGAAATCAGTCACTATTTGTTTGCATCCAGTGGTTGGGGCGGTATTGCAGGCACGATTTATCAGTTGCCACCCAACTATATTTTGAGTGTTGGGAGTAAGCGAGTCTTGGTGCCAGAAGCGGCGGTGCGATCGTTTGCGGTGTATCGCGAAGGCATTCACCAAAAGTTGAGTAAGGCCCGCGAAGTTTTAAAAGAAGACTACTCTCAAGTCACTCAAGAGTTGCGATCGTTTGTGAGACAAGCTCAGACTGTGGCTGAACAAGCCAAAGCTCAAGCCCAAGCGGCTGCTGAGCAAGCTAAGGAGAAAGCGCAATCTCGCGCAGAGCAACTGCAAGCAGAAATACATACGTTTACAGAGAAGGCGAATACCCGCGACCAAAAGTTTGGTGAGCACGTTCAAGATGTAGATTCTTGGCTAGATGACGATTTCTTCGATGAACCGTCTCCTGAAACACCAACCCCCTCGCCTAAAACCTATACGACTCCACCTCCGCCCCCTCCTCCGCCTCAAGCTCCAGAGAGAACTGTCGCGGCAAACGCAACTAGTACCCCAATTACCCCGCCTCCTCCGCCTCACTCAACTGCAGCAGCCAAGTCACCAGTGCAGACACCGGATGACGAGTGGGATGATGATGAATGGGAAGAGGATGAACCTGTTGTTAGGGGGACTTACACCGTTAATCAAAATAAGGATGACGAAGATGATGACGACCCCTGGATTTAGCGGCTAGATGAAGCGTGTCAGTTGCACCCGATAGCGGTCTTTTTTGGTGACAGCAACTTCGCCAATTTCTAAGCGACCTTTGCCCCGAATCGCTACGAGGTCACCCGTTTTAACTTGATGGCTGGCTGAGGTGATTTCTTTCCAATTGACGCGCACATCGCCACCGTCAATCAATTCCACCATTTTGCTGCGAGACATACCAAACCCAGCCGAAGCGATCGCATCGAGGCGCATGGAAGCTTCTACGGTGGTCATTTCTTTTTTCTTGGGCTCACGAATTTTGAGTTCGCTGAGTTCAATTCGCTGGGTTTTTACAGGCACCGATCGCACCTGGGTCAAGCTCATTTCTAAAAACTCGACCAACTCTGGCACGACGATCGCTTGAGCACCTCGTTCACCCAGCACAATGATATCGCCCACTTTTTCGCGCACAATCCCGGTGCCCAGCAATGCCCCTAAAAAGTCGCGGTGGCTAGCAGGGTCAAACAAAAAGTTTCCGGCAATACTCAGGGCCGCAACTGCCACTTGAGAGGATTCGAGAGGTAAATCAGCACGGGCGATCGCGACTCGTTGCCGCTCAGCTTGCAAATAGCCACCCCAAGGGAGTAAATGCACTTCAGTCAAGCGACCAAAGGCTTGCTGTACCTCGGCTAGTTCGGGAGGGGCGAGAAAGTCGGTGCAAACAATTTCCCAAGTTTTGATGGCTTGGTCGGCTCGGTCGATCACCCTAGCGATCGCCTCGCGGTTTTCAATACCTTTTAGCAGGTCTTCTCGTGGCAACATTCGGCAAACTACGTAACAACAGAAGGCAGGGGTCAATTGTGCGCTCAGACCCCATCAAATTATAGATGCGATCGCTGGTATGACCCAGGGGTGCGACTCTTTAGAGATTTTGCAGAGATTTGATTGAGCGATCGCGTTACATCATCCCAGCACCAACCATCATTGTAGACAGCAGCCAGCAACAGTCGCCGTCGCTCTGCCAAGCTCTCAACTGCCTCTGCAAACGCTCGATCGCTCACTGTCGGAATGCCGCGATCGCGCAAATCATCAAGATTGGGGAGTGGGGGTGCTTCTTGGCTGGGCTGAATAAACGTCACACTCAGCGTGTCAATCAATTCTGAGAGGGCATTTCTCAGCGTATGGATGGCAACTGCGTCTGGGCGGCACTCTGGCTTAAGACCAAACTCTAGAATCGTCAAAGCTTCATCAAGTGCTGCCAGATTAGGGGCTGCGGCTCTAGCGCGGGTGGCACTGTGAAAATAAAACAGTACCGGATAAGCCGGATAAAGTTGAGCATGCATTGCGATCATCGGGGCGAGATTGATCAAATGCTGGTCAAGTAGCCCGAAACTTTTACCATTCCAGGCTTGGAGCACAATTTCTTCAGAGCGGCGGCCCAAGCTAGAAATATAAGTCGCGAGTTGTCGCCCCTGAATTGCTGCTGAAACTACCGGAATCAAATAAGAAATCGAAAACGTCACCAAAAAGAAGCCGTTAAAAGACGCGATCGCCGTTGCCATCTGCCATAGCGGCCCCTGAGGTTTGTAGTCACCTAACCCTAGAGTAAATAGTGTGTAGCCTGTGAAATAAGCTCGAGACCACAAATCGGCAGGGGCTTGCGTTTCTGAGTCAACAATCGCCGTAGGAGTAGCACTAAAGATGAGAGTCCAACCCATCCACAGCAAAAACAACCAAACGACAATCGGGGTCAGCGCCACAAAATAGCCGAGCTGGGTGAGGCGTTGATGAGACATCTGTCGTTTGCCAGGGCGACAACCTCGATGGCGATGCAACACCAAGCCCCAAAGGTAGTTTGCTACTTTAGCACTGACAGGGCCACCGCCACCGCTGATGGTGAACGTAGTCGATAACGCATCAATTAACGTTAGGCCAGTGATGGCAATTCCCAGTATGCCTAGCCAAAGTCCCGTCATTCTGACATTACATCTCAATCACTAGTGACTTAGCCTAACAATCTCCTTTACACTTGCGGTCTGCCGCGAGTCATACGCTGAGTCCGATCGCTTATGAGCACTTAGGAATATTCTGGAAAATTTTGAACTTACCGGAACGAGTTGTGGCTTAATTGAGTTCATACTTAATCATTATGGGTGCTTCCTAGCCGCGTCTGGAAAGACAGCATCAACCAGCCACGTTTATAAATAATGAGTCAGCATGGGAAGTTGAGGATGGACTTAGCACGAGGCGCGGATCGGCGGTTTAATTTGACGCTAGAATTCCGTGAGGCTGTATTTGGTTGCACGAAGAAGATCACGGTTCAGCACTTAGAAGTGTGTGCAGCTTGCAATGGTCAAGGAGTTAAAAAAAGCTGGCGAACCTGGTTAAGCAAAATGCAGCCGTCCACCTGTCAAACCTGTAGTGGTGCTGGACGAGTTTCGATCTCTAAGCCCCTGTCAATCACAGTGCCAGCAGGAGTAGACTATGGCACCTATCTCTGCATTCCTAATGAGGGAGATGCGGGTATGAGTGGCGGGCCACCGGGAGATCTATATGTGTTTGTTTTTATGTCTGATGCTCTAGAGTGGCAACGCGAGGGTGTGAATATTCTGTCAGAGTTGGTGATTGAGCCACAGGAGGCTTTTAGCGGCTGTAGCAAGTTTGTTGAAACCATTGACGGGTTGGTTAGCCTACAAATTCCACCGGGAACTGAGCACAACCAGGTTTTGGCCTTAAACGGGCGAGGTGTACCGCATTTGGGCAAACCCAACCAGCGGGGTGACCACTTAGTCATGATCAAATTAGGGATCAGCGAGGATGAGCTATGGTCAAGCAATCTAGAGGCGGAGAAGTATGCCGAGCAGGGAAAACAGAAACTGACAACCGGAAACTGTTTGGGCGCGGTCGCTGATTTGACAGAAGCGATTTTAGGATATCCGCAGCGAGTTGATCTGTATGTGCATCGTGGGGATGCCTATCATAATTTGGGTGGCTATGACAATTTGTTGAAAGCGATTCGAGACTATACGCAAGCGCTCCGCCTTGATCCGGCTTGTGCGGCAGCTTATTGTCATCGTGCTTATGCCCGCCAAACTTTAGAAGATTATCAGGGGGCGATCGCTGACTATACCCACGGACTAGAGATCGATCTGGGATATCTGCCTGCATATTACCAACGAGGCCGCGCTTACTATCAAACTCAGGCTTATGAACAGGCGATCGCAGATTTTAGCCAAGCCGTTCGGGTGAGCTTTGAGTGGGGCAATGTAGACCCGGCTGAAGTGTATGTGTGCCGTGGGTTAACATACTTTGCTCAAGAACACTTTGAAGCCGCGATCGCTGACTTTACTCAAGCTCTAAACATCAGAGCTGACTATGTGGAAGCTTATTATCACCGAGCCGAAGGATATGCCCGCTTAGGCCAGAAACTAGAGGCGATCGCTGACTATCAATTTGCAGCAATACTCTATCAAAATCAAGCCAACTTCACAGGGTATCAAACGGTGGTAAATCAACTTAAAAAATTAGAATTATCTTAAAGTACACTAAAACTTGCGTCGCAGTCTTACCTAGAGATTAAAAGCTATAGAGACTGAGCTACAGCCGTTCTCAAATGGATGTGCCACGCTTGTAAATTTTCTAAGCCCCCTAAATCCCCCAATGCTGGGTGGCTTTGAGTCTTATCTCCCCAAGTTTGGGGGGTTAGGGGGCGAGAGCTGCTGTGACAAAGGATATCTCAGCGTGAAGGTGACATATCCGGGTGAGCTATCGAGCTGAATGGAAGCTCCTAAGTACTCAATCATTTTTTTAATCAAAGCTAAGCCCAAACCTGTGCCACCATTCTTCCAGGGGTCGCGACGGGGAATGCGGTAAAACTTCTCGAAGACGCGATCGCGGTCTGAACCACTAATTTCAACTCCTGTATTAGTGACACAAAGCTGCAAATAATTGTCCATCACTTGACCAGAAACAATAATCTTTTCGCCTGCTGGGGTATATTTGCAGGCATTATGCAACAGCTCGGTCATAATTCGCTCTAGGTAGGATGGATCTGTCATCAAAATGGGCAACTCTGACGGCAAATCAATCGTGAGTTCCTGTTGCTGGTTGGCAGTGCGTTCTTGAAAGCTGTCGAGAATATGGACAAGCCATAAGGATAAATTAATTTCTGTGAGATCTAGCTCGACTCGACCCATTTCTAGGCGTGATAGATCTAGTAAGTCATTAATCAAACTGGTTTCACGAAAACATTCATCTTTGAGGATATTTAAATAGCGCTGTAGGCGTTCATCTACAATATTCAAGGGCTGAAAAGTGATTTCGAGCATTTGAGCTGCCATTTTGATATTTGCCATCGGTGCTCGTAATTCGTGAGACACCATGCTTAAAAAATCATCCTTCACTGCATTCAGCCGAGCCAACTCTGCCACCTGGGTCTGCACTGCTTGGTATAGTCGAGATTGGCGGAGAGCGATCGCGCATTGATCGGCAACCTGCTGCACTAAGCGTATCTCTAGATCTGTAAATTCTTCTCGGGGTGGTTTATGTAGCCACAGATCTCCCCACACGCCTTGATCGTCTTGAATGGGACAAGCTAAGACTGCCGTTTCATAGCCTTCAGGCCGAATTGATAGACCTGTACCACCCAAGATACAGAAACATAAAGTTTGCCTCTGCAAGAGAGCTGAATAGGCTTCGGGAAAGTGGCTCATCAATACTACCGTTCCGGCGACTGAGGGAATGGTGGTGGCAGAATCGCTACGAATTGTGGAGCTTGATTGCTCTAAATCATAAATACCCGTATCACAGCATATGGCATTGAGAGCTAAGGCCAACTCTTGAACTGCTGTTTCTAGGATCTGGGCTTCGTCTAAAGAGTCACGAACTTGATCGGTGATCCGTTTCAGGAGAGCTTCATAGTCATAGGCACGCTGCAACAACGTAGTTCGCTCTGCGACTTTATGCTCTAGCGTGGTATTGAGCTGCTGCACCTGTTGATACAGTTCTGATTGGTGAATCGCGATCGCGAGTTGGTCAGCAATTCTCTGTGCGAGTTCAACTTCCGAGTCTTGGATGGGAAACTCAAAAGGGCGAACCACTCCCATTGATCCCCATAAGGAAGAATTCCACGATAAAGGAACCATCAGCCAAACTCCAGGAAATGTCTTAATTGCTTCACGGTTAGGAGCATTTACCTGATCAATTAAACGCCTAGGGTCATCAAGGCGGATCACTTCTAGTCTCCGAAGCTGCGTTGCAAAGAGGTTGTCAGCATCTGGAAATTTCAAACCTACCATGCTCGGCTGATCTGTGTTTTGCCGATATTCTGCAATGTTGTGCCATTGCTGTTCTTGGGGAAGATACTGGGTAATCACTGTATGATGAGCCTGTAAAATCTTGCCAACTTCAAGCACTGCGGTTTGAAAAATGGTGTCTAAGTCTAGTGAGTTGCGGATGGCTTGCACCACTTGGCTGAGAGCGCGGGCGTTTTGAAATTGCGATCGCAACTGGCTCTCTAGAGATTTGCGATCGGTAATATCTTGAATGGTGCCAAAGGTACAAATCACGCGCCCCTGAGCATCAACCACCGATTGAGAACGGCTTTCAACGTAGCGCACAGAGCCATCAGACATCAGAATTCGCAAATCGAATTGGGTCGGGTTTCCCTGAATTAACATTTCGTCTGCGTAGGTTTGCCAACTTGCCAGATCATCTGGGTGAATTTGCTGCTGAAGCTCGTCTGTGCTGGGCTCGGACTGGCTGGGATCTCGACCAAAAATATGAAAAGCTTCCTCTGACCAGGTGATTTTTTGAGTGATTGTATTCAGTTCCCAACTGCCGATATGGGCAACGTGTTGTGCTTCTGCCAGTTTCCGGTGACTTTCTCTGAGGGCAGATTCGGTTTGCTGACGTTCGGTATCTAGACGATTTAAGTCAAAGCCAGCCCATGCAATTAAAGTGGCAATCAGGACAAAGTCTAAGCTTGACTGCAATACATCTTGAGCTTCAGGGGTATATAGCCCCAGTTGATAGCCATACAAACCAACTTGAGTGCTTAAAATCGGTACGGCAGCTAAAGGAAGTAGACGACGTACAATCACGCTTCCGGCTCCGGTTCCGCATAGTAGCTGTACAATCGGCCATTCGGGGTGGATACATAACAAAGCCGCATTCAGAAGCAAGATTGCGATCGCTGCGTAAACAGCCATCCCTGTATAAAAATGGATCACAAGAAAGCTCACATTGCCGTATAAGTAGCCTAATAACGCCATGCCAGCAATGCCACTACTTGCCAAAACAAAATTTTGAGCTAAAGACTGCCAGCGACGAGTTTTACAGAGACAGAGAGCGATACCCAAGAGCAGAAAAGCCACAGCCGTGTTGGGTGGCATTCGTCCTGGCACATACAGGCTGCTAGCTGGTTCGGGTTGCTGAATTAGGAACTGATCAATTCCTAAATTGATATGAAAGCCATGCTCAATTAAGGTCAACCCAGCGATCGCAATGACTAAGCTGACACAAATGGTAGTGATCCACCAGGCCATCTTGCGGTACCTCTGTTGTCGCCATGACCGCATAGATGGCTCTAGTACAATGCCTAAACCAGCCAAGATTGTGCAAAGTGCAGCGTTTGCTTTGAAGGTCGGTAAGGTCTGGAAGGGATGGAGCAAAATGGGAATGTCTAAGCTCCAACCAACCAGGGTTGCACAGCCAATGACAAAGGCACTCCAAACAAAAAGATGTGCGATCGATCGCAGATGATGGGCAAGTAGAACTCGTTGTGACGGACGTGGCCTTCTGTTCATACCATCTCTGTACACAGTTCTAGCTTTGCAGTAATTATCTGTGCCCTAATCATCTTCAATAGTCAAAATCTATACGTGAGGGATAGAGATTTTGTGATATTCAATCAAGGCGTTACAAATATTTTCAAAATTGTATCGGTTTTGATCCGGCAAGCCCATACTAGCGGAATTACCTTTACAGTAATCATACTGCGGTAAGTAGCGATGTTTACGACTTGTCATTGTTGAGCGTTTTTTATGCAATTGCTCAAGCGCACGACTCTGGTTTTTCAAGAAGGGCGCTCGGATAAGATTTACGAAGTAGATCTGTGCCAAGTCAGCTCAGAATTATATGTGGTGAATTTTCGCTATGGCAAGCGAGGCAGCACCCTGAAAGAAGGCACAAAAACCGATCAGGCAGCCCCTTTAACTGAGGCAGAACAAATCTTTGCCAAGCTGGTCAAGAGCAAAACGACCAAAGGGTATCAAGATGTTGCGGCGGTCATTACAGACCCTCCCCCTGCTCAGCGATCGCCTCAGGTAATCCCAGTACCGACGACCGACAACCCCCAGCACCAGGCAATTTTGTTGCGGCTTGCCAACCCAGAGAGCAAGAGCAAATGGCCTCTAACACGGGCAATTTGGCGAGCTGGAGAACTCAAGCTACGCGAAGCTGCCCCGCTGTTGATGGCACTGCTGGGAAACGGTCAGGGTTTGCGAGATTATTGTCTGGTTTGGGCGTTGGGGTGGTGTGGTGACGCCGAGGCTTGGGCCGTGTGCGATCGCCTCTATCACAACCCAGCGACCTCAGAGGCTGTCCGACGAATCGCATTTGAAGCGCTGCTCAAGTTAAGCGATCTGGCTCAACAAACCCAGTTACGCAACGCTGTGATCGAGCAGTTACCAGTTGAATTGCGTTCTGTCGCCCAAACTGGCTTAGCTAGTCAATTTTTAGAGGCGCTCACCGTTTATCTAGAAGGTGGCAAACCGCAAACTGTAGCGGTTCTGGAACATCTTTACCAAGTGAATAACGAAATTGTGCGGCCTGCTCTACTCGAAGTCTTGAAGTCTGTGCCCCTCAGACCGAATTATTTCAAGCAATGGCGGCATCTGTTTAAGCAGTCAGAATATCGTCGCGATGGGGAAGTGTTTGGCATATTGGCTTATCGTCTCGAAAAAGAGGCGGCTCTGTATAACACAAACCCATACTATGCGCGCTTACCAGACAATAGCTACCTGCGGCGATATGATTACCGCTATGACCAAACGACTCGCAGCTACGAACGGATTCCGCTTGACGAGTTTGTGACTGAAATGCGGCGGCCTGATGCCAGGATTGCTTACAGTAGTGCGACCCGCGATTATCTACGGCGGCGGGTGTGGCGATCGCTGCGTAAGCTAGGTGAGCAAGCAGATACCAACTATCCACAGATGGCGGCTGGAGTGTTGTTACCCTACACTGATGCTGACGCTGAGCCAGTTCGACAATCTGTGTTTTATAGCTGGGATCGAGAAACGTGGCAGCGGCTGCCAACAACAACGATAGATTGGGATATCTTTGCTCGTTATCTGCCATTCAACCATATCCTTTATGAGAATAGCCCTCGTTATGAATTAACACCGAACTCTAGAGCATGGCGTTGCCAATCACCTTATAAACCCGGTGACCCAGAACCGAGCGATCGCGAAGAAGCATTCCCGCAGCTTTGGGAGCAACAACCTGAACAACTACTCCGCTTATTGTTAGAAGGTCATTGCCAGCCTGTGCATCACTTTGCAGTCAAGGCTTTACGCACCTGCACCAGCTTTTGTCAGCAACTCTCCACAGACCAGGTCATTGGCCTGTTAAATACCACTTACGAGATCTCCGCTCAGCTCGGGCTAGAATTGGCTCGCGATCGCTACCAACCGCAAGACCCTGATCTAGCTTTGGTTTCAGCCATGGTCTGCTGTAGCCTTCCGGAAGCGAGAACGACTGCTTATCAATGGATTGAGCAAAAGAAATCTCTTTTCTTAGCAGATAGTTTGTTTGTTGCAGATTTAATCACGAGTCCTCAAGCTGACACACGGCAGTTTGCTCGGCGGCTGCTGAGTTCGCCAATTGCCAATACAGCCATAGCACAGGCAATTATTGGGCGGGCGATCGCGACGCTGCTGAGCTGGGATAGCAGTCAAGCTGAGCGGGCAAGAGAAGCTGGAGAAACGCTGCTCTTGAATTTTGCCTCCCAACTGCGATCGCTGGGTTTGGGTATGGTGTTAGATCTGTTGCATCATCCAGCTTTAGAGGTGCAAGAGCTAGGAGCCCGGATTCTGCTGAACCATGAAACACCTGCTAGTGATCTCCCTCCTGGTTTAATTGACTCATTGATTAACTCCCAATTTGAGTCGATCCGGCGGTTAGGCGTAGAGTTATTTGGGCGGTTGCCAGATGAGCGGTTGTTACAGAGCGATCGCCTTCTACTCACCATGCTGCTGCATGAGCTACCAGATATCCGTGAGGCCATCCGACCCGTGATTCAACGCTTAGGAGCTGCTCATCCCGCCTTTGATTTACAGATTGCCAGCGTATTGATTGATGCTCTGTTGCTGCCTGAAACGCATGAGGGTGTGCATCGACATTTGATCGAGGTATTGCAAGACGATCTGACTGGCTGGATGTCACAAGCAAATCAGGCAATGGCTGAGCGGTTGTTGCAGGCTGAGTCTGCGATCGCTCAAGAGCTTGCGGGTGTGATTTTGCAAGCCAATGTTTCATCGTGGGCAGAGACATATTCCACGCTAGATATTGTGACTTGGGGAAACCATGAAGTGCTGACAGTGCGCACCGCTGCCAGAGAGATGCTACTGCAAATTTTGCCCCGTTTGCGTCAAGACCCACTAGAACTCGCGATCGGTGTTAAGTTCCTCGAATCTGGTTGGGAGGATATGAGAGAATTTGGCTTCCGGTTATTTGGTACTTTTCTGACCGCTGCTGAGTTTACACCCACTATCTTAGTCAGCTTATGTGACAGCAATCGAGCTGATGTGCGGAAGTTTGGTCGAGATCTGGTGAGTCGTTGTTTCCGGGAAGCCGATGGTCAAGAGTATCTCTTAAAGTTCAGTGAGCATCCAGCTACAGATATGCAACTGTTTGCCACCAACTATCTAGAAGGATATGCGATCGATCGCCCCGATCGCCTACAAGAACTCACGCCTTACTTTATTCGGGCTCTCTCTCAAGTTAATAAAGGCCGTGTTGCCAAACAGCGTATTTTTGCCTTCTTAACTCGTGAAATCGAAAAGAGTGAAGCCGCTGCTCAAATTGTTGCTGATATTATGGCCCGCCAGTCTGCAACGATCGCGATCGGAGACAAAGCGAAAACAATTCAAATCCTCCTCAAAATTCACCAAATGTATCCTCAGATCCCTGTGCCGATTCAGGTAAAGCCTGTGCCTACTAAATAAGGAAAGCGGATATGACAGTTCGGGCTTTGTTTGAGGCTGCTAAAGTCGAAGGCTCTACCCCTCCTTATGATACGCTGCACCTAAAGGTTTTCTATCCAGCAACGTTGAATGCTGCTCAGGGCAAGAGTATGGGGATGCCGCTTGCTGATCAACAACAGGCTCCTTTTAAAGTGGTGATTTTGTTTAATGGCATCAATTGTGGCCCGGAACTGTACCAATGGTTGGCTGTAAAATTGGCGGAGCGGGGGTTGGCAGTTGTAACCTTCTCATGGATTGCTGAAAACTTACCGGGCATGGTGGGGTTAACACCAGGGGTTGATATCACCAAGTTAAGTCCTGCTACCTATGGTTCTGGCCCGACTGCTTCGGCTTTACCAACTGTGTTGACTTTCTTAGAAAAGCTCCAAAATCAAGGTGTTTTAGCAGGTTTACTAGATTTGCAGCACATCATTTTGGGCGGGCACTCGGCAGGAGGGAGAGTTGTCATTGAGAGTGCCAATCCTCGATGGTTTCCACAAGTAGTTGCTGCTTTTGCCTATGGTGCTCATGCTGCGGCACTGACCCAACTCGGCTATCCACCAGGCAGTATCTTACCGTTGCCCGACTGCCTCCCCTTATTGTTAATTGGTGGAACTTGTGATGGTGTAATTGCTCATAGTAGCGATCGCTATGGTGTGACTTGGGAACAACCTACCACTCCCATTGTGCGTACGTTTCGAGAAGCGATCGCGGGAGGGCGAGAAGATAGCTATCTATTACTTTTAGAAGGAGCCAATCATTTCTCGTTTACCTCTCCTTTAGATCCGACCATTGGAACGTCTAGTCTTGACTTTCCTGCCACACAACCAGAGTCACAACTGCGAGATTTCATGGCTGAAGCGATCGCGTTGTTTATTGATGCTCATGTGAGTCACCAAGCTGCTGCTCTTGAAGCTCTCCATCAGTTGCTAGCGTCTAGCCATCCAGCGATCGCTACCTGTGAACGTAAGTAAGACAATCCTGCCATTTCACGCTAGAGAATCCCAAACTAAAAGCCCCTCTCACATCTTTAGAGAAGGGCTTCAAGGGATCTATAAGGACTCAACTAACTCTCAAGAACTCATGGTCTACCATAACCGGATCACAGAGGGTTAAGAGTCACTACAACCCGCGCATTAATAGCTAGCGGCTCTGAGTTGTTCGATAATGCGATCGAGGTTTTCAGCAGCATCGATACTTCCTTGCAGCAGAGAGAGATCTCGTGCTTGTTGGATATTAGCGATCGCCTCTGAGCGTCTACCTTGCTGATATTGAACAACGCCCAGGTTAAAGCGTGCTTCTGCCGATTCGGGGATCAACTGAGTCACGTGCTCAAAAGCTGCTTCTGCACCCACCAGATCGCCTTGATTGCTGAGCATGATACCCCGATCAAACTCGCTCTGGATCAACTCCATATCCATGCGATCGTCATACACACTCATGCTATCTGTCATAGCACTGCCTGTGTAAACAGATTGCTGCTCAGGGATAATCGGTGCTGAGGTGACGCTTGCACTACTGTCAATCAGCGTGCTGTCTGCGATCGCTGGTTGAGTGTCTTCAATGGTGCCGATTCCCAAATTGATGGGTTCTTCAGGCGTTATTAGATAAGATGCAGATGTGTCAATACCACTGTAAGATGCAGGTGTATTAATACCGCTGGTAGAAGCCGTATCTTGGGTCTTTTGCTTAACCGAATCTGCCACATTAGAGGCCGATGACTTGACATCTTCAGATACGCTTTCGATCGCTTCTCTCATCTTGGGCTGAGCATCTTGAGCGGCACCCTGAACTGATTGAGAAGCACCTTTCACAGAGTCTGCCACACTTGAGGCCGACGATTTGACGTTTTCAGATACGCTCTCGATCGCTTCCTTCATCTTGGGTCGAGCGTCTTGAGCAGCACCCTGAACCGATTGAGAAGCACCCTTCACAGAGTCTGCCACACTTGAGGCTGAGCTTTGAATACTTTCAGAGGTTTTTTGAACTGCATCCTGTACCGCAGGTCGGGCATCCTCAACCGTACCCTTGACCGCATCTACAGTTCCTACAACCGAGGGTCGCGCTTCATCAATTGTTTCTGCGACTGAATCGATCGTGTGGGTAATACTAGGACGCGCTTCGTCAATGGTGTCGCGTACCGAATCGATGACTCCGTTAACCGAAGGCTGTGCTGCTTCAATATTTTGCTTGACCGCATCTACAGTTCCGATCACTGAGGGTCTGATGTCATCAACGGTTTGCTTAACGCTATCAACAACCCCATCAATCTTGTGTTCGACGTTATCAACAACCCCGTCAATTTTCTGCTCAACACCGATAGCAGCATCCCGGCCTACAGCCGCACCCGCTACGCCACCTACAACTGCGCCTACAGCAGCACCCAGGCGACCTGCGACGAGCCGACCAATCACGGCACCTGCCAAGCCGCCACCCACTGCACCTACGCCTCTGGCTACTGTATCTAAGGGGTCACGACCTTGATTAATCTCAGTATTTCGTTCGTTAACCTCAGTCGAGAGATGTAAATCATCGTTTTTTTGACTAAGATTCAAATCCTGTTGGTTGAGATCCATTGCGTGATCTGACATACCTTTCCTCTCTTGTTAAATGACTTCTTAAATTGCATACTCCAACGATTGCGGTTGGTTGTAAGCTAATATCCCTACCCTAGCGCCTGTCTAAAAATCCACACTCCCCTGAAAGAGAGAGGTGTAGGGCTAGTCTTTCTCAACGAATAATTGATGAGTGCAAATTAATTTGCTTAATGACTTGAGATTTGGTTGCAAGAGAGCCTAGATTAGGGTTGAATAGCCCAACGATCCCCTGACAAGCTCCTATGATTCAAATTACATCCTTCCCAGCGCGGGTTACAGTCGGAGAATTTTTAGTAATTAGCGGAACTGCTCCTGGCTATGAAGGAAGACCCCTGACACTAACCTTTGACGATAGCTACTCGAATGGTGCAGGGGCGATCGCAGCAAACGGCTCCTGGAGTGTTCGGTTTCGCTTTACTCAGGCTGGAACTCGGCGGTTGGTCTTCTCGGTGAAGGATGCTAAGGGTAATGTGGTTCGTAGCCAACCAATCACCATTAATGTTGTAGATACTCCTACGCCTGATGAGGTGGTTACACCTGCCAAAACAGTTGAAATCACGGCTGCCCCAACCACGGTGAAGGTACGGGAGGCATTCACAGTTCAAGGAACAGCCCCTGGTTTAGCAGGAAAGCCTGTTGTTCTAACCATTGACAATCAACTGAAAACAAATAGTGGGCCTGTTGAAGCTGATGGAACCTGGAAGGCTCAGTTTCAATTTTTGCAGGCCGGAACACGTCGCCTCACTGCCTCTATCGACAATGGCCCTAATGACCCCGTGATTAGCGACACTGTGACGATCGCAGTTGTGGCAGTGGCTCCTCGCTTGAGCATTACCCCTCCAAGCCAAACGATCCAAGCTGGAGAAGGTTTTGTGTTGCAAGGAGAAGCGCGTGGTTTTGAAAACGGTCAACAGCTTGTAATACGAGCCGATAAACAATATGTGATTGCTCGTCCGATTGTGCAAAATCAAGCTTGGCAGGCTGCTTTATTCTTTAACCAAGGTGGGCGCAGGTCGGTAGAAGTAATTGCGTCTGACCAAGAACGTGATGAGATTGAACTCACTGTTATAGAGCAGCCGAAGTCCACTTTGCAGGTCTTCCCCTATACGATCTGGACTAACACCCCAACGCCCGATAGTATCCCTGATTTGATCAACCCTCAGCGCATTACGTTGCACCATACTGTGATTGCTGCTCTGCCTGTCAATGCGACTCAATCAGAGGAGATTCAACGGATGCGCTTTATCCTCAATGTTCACTTAAATAGCAGTGGTTATTCAGATATTGGTTACCACTACATCGTGATGCCTAGTGGTCGGGTGTATGAAGGGAGATCGAGCTTTAAAAAAGGTGCCCATGATGTGATCAATGATGGATTTGGTGTGGCGGTGGATGGCGACTTCCAAAACCCACGTCGGGTAACTACTCAGCAATTAGAGGCTGTCATTGCTTTGTGTGTACGGCTCTGTAAACGGATGGGCATCCAAGACCCCACAACGCGAGTCAGCACTTTAGTAGAAGGCTATGGTGTTCGCCAGCTTCCCCGGATTGTGGGTCACCGCGATCGCGTAGCAACAGGTTGTCCAGGCACCCTCTATCAATCACTGGATGAGATTCGTCAAGCTGTTAAAGCCCGTCTGTAATTACTCCAAAAACTTAAAAAGGTAGATATGACTATCAATTGCACAGTCGATCCTGGGCTTGACCGCCTGATCGCGATCGCTGACCAATTTGCCCATCACGGTAATATCACAGGTCTACACAGTTTTGGGAATGGCAATATCAATGATACGTTTCTCGTTACTTTAGATGACCCTCAGCAAACTCGGTTCGTGCTGCAACGGATTAATACTCAAGTGTTTCGGCAGCCGGAGCGAGTGATGCAAAATATGCGCATCTTTACAGAACATGTGTGCGATCGCCTGCAAGAAACGGAGCTAAACCGTCGGTGGGAAGTGCCACAGGTCTTGTTAACTCAAACAGGACAAGATCACCAAAGTGATGAGAATGGTGCTTTTTGGCGAGCCATTAGTTTTATTGAAGGCTCAGAATCCTTTGATACGATTCACGATGTAGAGCACGCCCAAGAAGTTGGCTATGCGTTGGGGATGTTTCATAGTTTGATCAGCGATCTCTCTCCAGAGAAATTAGTAGACACGTTGGAGGGTTTTCATATCACGCCACTTTACTTGCAGCAGTATGAACAAGTTTTGGCGCAAGCTCAAATTCACCCGTCACCAGAAGTTAATTACTGCTTGCAATTTGTGCGCGATCGCCATGCTTTAGCTCATGTGTTAGAAGATGCTAAAGCTCAAGGTAAGTTGCCGCTGCGGTTGATGCATGGAGACCCAAAAGTCAACAATGTCATGTTTGATGTGGTCACAAAACAAGCTGTGGGCATGGTGGATTTAGATACTGTGAAACCGGGCTTAGTGCATTACGATATTGGCGATTGTCTGCGATCGGGTTGCAATTCGGCGGGTGAGGAAACAAAAGACTGGGAAGCCGTTCATTTTGAGACGGATTTATGCCAGGGGATTTTGCAAGGATATCTTTCAGTGGCAAAAGAGTTTCTCACTGAGCCAGATTATTTCTATCTCTATGATGCCATGCGACTGATTGCTTTTGAGCTAGGGTTGCGATTTTTTACTGACTATCTGGCAGGGAATGTTTACTTTAAGGTCAAGTATCCCGAACATAACCTAGCTCGGGCTTTTGTGCAGTTTAAGCTCACCGAGAGTATTGAGTCTCAACAAACTACCCTCAATCATTTGATCCGAGATTTGCGATGAGTCAGCAATTGTTTAGGTTACACCCCTTCGCATCGCAGGATGTTTTGACAAATTTTGAGATTAGGGGGCGAATTGCTCGGCAGGCTTCAGTGTTGGAGTTGGAATATATCGTGGTGGGCGATCGCTCGGATATTGTGATGCCTCCGGTGAGTGATCAGCCCACACGCCAACATGATCTTTGGCAACACACCTGCTTTGAGTTCTTTGTCGGTTTGACAGGCAGCGATCGCTATTGGGAGTTTAACCTCTCACCCGCAGGTCATTGGAATGTCTATAGCTTTGAGAACTACCGTCAAGGAATGCAGGAAGAATTAGCATTTGCCAGTCTTCCTTTTACAGTTCAAGCAAATTCTGGTACTTTTTCTCTCTCCCTCAAACTAGATTTACAGCCCTTTTTAGCTGCATATACCACGCTTGCAGATCCTGAAAATCTCCTTTCAGGAAAATCTGACTCTTATTCCCCCCAAAATTGGGGGGCTAGGGGGGCAGAAACTGACAGCGCGATCGCCCTTGACAACCAACCCGTAGATGTGGCGATCACGACCGTTGTTAAACATCAAAACGAGCAAATGACCTATTGGGCGTTGACGCATACGGGGCTAGAAGCTGACTTCCACCGTCACGATAGCTTTGTAATCCATCTGTGAAACCAGGAAGTAGAGGTATGGTGCAACAGAAAGGCGATCGCGTTTTGCAAAAACAAGTGCAGCGATTGAGACGGTATCTCTCAGTTGATGTTTTAGCGCCTCTGGCAGTTGGTGTCTCGGTGATATTAGCTTGGGATATGTTGGTACGAGTAGCGAAGTTGCCTCCTTACTTGTTACCCAGTCCCCTCTTGGTGTTGAAAGCTCTCGTGATAGGTTGGCCTGAGCTGTTTCCGGCACTGCTGATTACGTTGCAAATTACGGTGGTTGCATTTGCAGCAGCAGTAATTTCTGGCGTATTGCTAGCTGTGTTATTTGTGCAAAGTAGATGGATCGAGAAAAGTCTCTTTCCCTATGCTGTTTTGTTGCAAACCACCCCAATTGTCGCGATCGCACCATTGATCATTATTTGGCTACGAAACAATACCTTTGCGGCTCTAGTGGTTTGTGCTTGGATTGTGGCGTTGTGTCCGATTATTGCTAACACCACGCTGGGGCTAAACAGCGTAGACCATAACTTATTGAATCTATTTCAGCTATACAAGGCTTCTCGTTGGCAGACTCTACTATATCTACGATTTCCTAGCGCCTTACCTTATTTTCTGAGCGGATTGCGAATCAGTGGTGGTTTAGCGCTAATTGGTGCGGTGGTAGCAGAGTTTGTCGCTGGAACTGGAGGCGCAAAAGCCGGGATTGCCTACGAAATTTTGATGGCGAGCTATAACTTGCAAATTCCTCGGATGTTTGCCGCCCTATTGATGACCACCAGTTTGGGTATCCTCATTTTTGTGGTGCTCACGTTATTATCTGATTTTCTACTGCGCCATTGGCATGAAAGTGCTGTCAACCGTGAAAACTAACCCTCCCTCTCCTTGGACTGTCCCGACAACCGACTGTTACTGGTTGCGAAACGCTCATGTCCCCAGTTGCTTGCTACCAAGCGATCGCCCCGATCTCCTAGTTCATCAAAATGCAGATGAGCTTGCTTTAGTAGATATTGCAATTCAAGCTGGAAAAATCAAAACGTTACAAGCTGCTGGACATTTACAGCCGTGCTCAAATGAATCCACCACGCTTGTAGGTTCTTTAAGCCCCCTAAATCCCCCAATTCTGGGGGACTTTGAGTCTTGTTCCCCCCAAAATTGGGGGGCTAGGGGGGCGAGAACAACTGGCAACTCAACTGAGGAAATTCACTCTGATCTCCCTAGCTTAGATCTGCGTGGAGGACAGGTATGGCCTTGCTTTGTTGATCTCCATACCCATTTAGACAAAGGACATACGTGGGAACGAGCCACCAATGTTGACGGTAGTTTTGATGGAGCGTTAACAGCAATCTATGCCGACCATGAGCAATTTTGGACAATAGATGATCTCTATCGCCGCATAGAGTTTGGCCTCAAGTGCAGTTATGCCCACGGCACCCGTGCGATTCGGACTCATTTAGATGTGATGGGGCAATTAGGAGCGATCAACCTCAAGGCATTTCAACTCGTTCAACAAGCGTGGCGCGATCGCCTGACTTTGCAAGCGGTGGCGTTAGTACCGACAGATTATTGGCTCACCTCAGAAGGGGTGGCTTTAGCAGATCAGTTCGCTGAGATTAACGGAGTGTTGGGTGCTTTCGCGCTACCGCATCCTGAGCTAAAAACTCAACTCAGGCATTTGTTGAAGCTAGCGACAGAGCGGCGGTTAGATCTTGACCTCCATGTAGACGAAACGAACGACCCTCAGAGCCAGGTGTTGCGGGCCGTTGCTGAAGTCGCCGTAGAACAAGAGTTTTCGGGGCAAATTGTCTGTGGGCACTGTTGTAGTTTGGCTGTGCAAGACCCTGATACCGTCACGGAAACAATCGATTGGGTCAAACGAGCCAAGATTGGTGTAGTTAGCCTGCCTCTGTGCAATTTATATCTGCAAGACCGTACGCGCGATCGCACACCTCGGTGGCGGGGGGTGACATTACTCCACGAGCTGCGTCAACAAGGTGTTCCAGTGGCGATCGCTAGCGATAATTGCCGCGATCCCTTTCATGCCTTTGGCGATCATGATGGCTTAGAAGTATTTTCGCTCTCTACCAAGATCGCCCATCTCGATCGGCCTTACGGTACCTGGTCGAGAGCAATTACCCAAACGCCAGCCCAGTTAATGAACTTGCCCCAACCCGGAGCGATCGCGATTGGTGAGCCTGCTGATTTAATCTTATTTAAGGGACGAACCTATAGTGAACTGCTGTCTCGCCCCCAGCACGACCGGATTGTGTTGCGATCGGGGCAAGCCATAGACACCACTCTCCCTGACTACGCTGAATTAGACGATCTGTGCGGCTACCCGGAGATTTGAGCCATGACTGCGACCCCTCTTAAACCCTATAACCTTGATGCCCTAATTGCTGAGCTAGCTGGGTTAGACATCATTACCGATCCTGCCCAAGTTGCTAAGCTCTCGCAAGACTACTACACTTTCAGTCCGGTCTTGCAACCTCAACTCGCTGATAAAACCGGAGATTTGGTGGTGCGGGCTGCCAATGAAGCCGAAGTATTGCGAGTCGCTGCCGCCTGTGTGAAATTCCGCGTGCCTTTGACAGTACGGGGTGCCGGAACGGGCAATTACGGTCAATGCGTGCCCCTAGAAGGTGGGTTAGTTCTAGATTTGAGCCGGATGCAAGGGGTTCGTTGGATCAAGCCAGGAATTGCTTGTGTCGAGCCAGGGGTGAAATTGGCAAACCTTGATAAACAGACCCGCGAAATCGGTTGGGAGATCCGCATGGCTCCCTCGACTTACCGCACTGCCACAATTGGCGGGTTTATTGCGGGTGGCAGTGGGGGCATTGGCTCGATCACCTATGGTCAGTTGCGCGATCGCGGCAATTTGCTGGCAGTACGTGTGGTGACGATGGAAGATGAACCCCGTGTGATTGAACTGCGCGGCGACGAAGTGCAAAAGGTGAACCATGCCTATGGTGTGAATGGCATTATCACCGAACTAGAAATTCCTTTGGGGCCTGCTTATCCTTGGGCTGAGTGCATTGTTGGCTTCGGCGATTTCATGACTGCGGCGCGATTTGGGCAAGCTCTAGGAGATGCAGATGGAATCATTAAAAAACTGATCAGCATTCATGCTTGGCCTGTGCCGACTTACTTTGCCGCGCTCCGTCCGTTTATCCCCGAAGGTCGTCATTGTGCCTTGCTGATGGTCGCTGAAACCTGCCTCGAACCGCTGGCTGACTTAGTCCGCGAATATAACGGTACGATTTGCTATCAAAAAACCGCGCAAGAAGCGAGTCGAGGTGTGGCTCTGGGTGAATATTCGTGGAACCACACCACGCTCCATGCTCGCAGTGTTGATCCTTCCCTCACCTATCTGCAAACGCTCTTTCCCAACGACAAAAAACTGGAATTCGTAGAACATGTTTACCAGCATTTCAGCAATGAATTGATGATGCACCTAGAGTTTTTCCGAGTTGGAGGAACTGCCCGTGCCGCTGCCTTGCAATTGGTTCGCTACACAAGTGAAGATCGCCTGAATGAAATTATTCGATACCACGAAGACCGAGGTGCATTTATCTTTAATCCACATACCTACATCCTCGAAGATGGCGGCATGAAAACCATCAACCTAGAGCAACTGAAATTTAAAGAAATGGTTGATCCTTATGGTTTACTCAACCCTGGCAAAATGCGAGCCTGGTTAGAACGAGCTGAAAATTAAAGTTAAATTTATTACTTGCTTCAGGAAAATGATTGTAGGGGTCTGTAGCTGTTTAAAGACAGCCCTCCATTTATTCCTGAGTCGTTATGAAACCGCATTTACCGCAGCAGGCACCTGTGGCCGATCGCCAACGCCGTCAAGATTGGCTGAGCCGCAACCAGCAAATGTATCGGTTCAATTTCGAGCATCTGCCCCCTCTGGCTCTCATTGATCAGACACCCCCTGAGGAGAAGTTTTCGACAGACTATAAGCTGCGTCGCAAGGTGGCAACTCTAGAGCTAAAGCCTAACAAGTTGGTGTCAAAAGTGCGTGCGGTGTTTGACCCCCTAGATGAAATTGGGGAATATGCAGAGCTGATCAACTTGTTGCCTAAGCCAGAGGTCATTAAGATCTTCCAATCCGATAGCGTCTTTGCTGAGCAGCGTTTATCTGGTTCTAACCCAATGATGTTGCGGCAACTGCGATCGCTTGAGACCTTGCCCTCTGTGACGCTAGATGCCTTGCAAACTGCCGTTGGGAGCACTTGTCAGATTGAGTTGGCATTAAGCCAGGGAACTCTGTATGTGGCAGACTACAGCCCTCTTGCCTTTGTGAAAGGAGGAGCTTGGAGCAGTGCTAAGAAATATTTGCCCACCCCAATCGCCTTTTTTGTATGGCGCAAAACTGGATATGGCGATCGCGGTGAACTGATGCCGATCGCGATTCAGTTAAACCCAAAACCGGGTAGCCCACTATTTACACCTGCGGATGCTCATCGAGATTGGGCGATCGCGAAACTGTGTGTGCAGATTGCGGATGCCAACCACCACGAAATGGCTAGCCACCTCTGCCGGACTCATCTGGTGATGGAACCTTTTGCGATCGCGACTGCCCGCCAACTCGCAGAAAATCACCCGCTCGGTTTGCTGTTGCGGCCTCATCTAAAGTTTCTGTTGTATAACAATCAGCTCGGTAGAGAGCGCCTGATTAACCCTGGTGGGATTGTCGATCGCTTACTGGCTGGTACGTTAGAGGAATCTTTAGAGATTCTCAAAGCCGACTATCAAGCCTGGAGCCTGGATCAGTATGCCTTCCCCAACGAGATCAAAAATCGAGGCATGGCTGATGTAGAAACTTTGCCTCACTATCCTTATAGAGATGACGGGGTGTTGCTGTGGGATGCCATTCATCGGTATGTGTCTGGTTACCTCCGGCTTTATTACAAGTCTGCGGCTGAGATTCAAGCTGACTATGAGCTGCAAAATTGGGCTGCTGAGTTGGCCTCTCAACAAGGCGGTCGTGTCAAGGGGATGCCTGAGCGCATTGATACGGTTGAGCAGTTAATTGAGATTGTCACTACGGTGATTTTTACCTGCGGCCCCCAACACGCAGCGGTTAATTTCTCGCAGTATGACTACATGGCTTTTATCCCCAATATGCCTTTGGCGGCTTATCAACCTGTGCCACAACATAAAGGAGAAGTGGATGAACAATGGTTGATGCAGTTTCTACCTCCCCCTCGGCAAGCGGAAGATCAGTTATCAGTAACCTTTACGCTCTCGGCTTACCGTCACGATCGCTTGGGATATTATGACAAGCCCTTTGCAGACCCAGAAGCTCAAGCGCTGCTATCCCAATTTCAGCAAGAGCTGAACCATATAGAAACCAAAATCGAAGCGAGAAACCACACTCGGTATATTGACTATAATTTCCTCAAACCTTCGTTAATTCCCAACAGCACCAGTATTTGAGGCTTTTGAGATTAGTCGGTTCAGCGATCGCTACAATCAAACCAATGGAATTGACAGGAGTTGGAG